>NZ_BAAFGR010000111.1:0-28204 GCF_041154655.1 Nocardia sp. JMUB6875 | reverse complement strand
CCATGGACCGCGGCACGTGCGGGGACGTGAAAGTAATCGGAATGGGCGAGAAGGTCGGGTAATGGCGCAGGGCAGGGTGAAGTGGTTCGACAGTGAGAAGGGGTTCGGGTTTCTGAGCCCTGACGAGGGTGGGGCCGACGTGTTCGTGGAGTACACCGCGGTGGCGGGGGAGGGGTTCCGGTCGCTGGCCGAGGGGCAGCGGGTGGAGTTCGAGGCGCGGGCCACCAAGCAGGGGCCGGAGGCCGTGGCCGTGTGGGTCACCGCCGGAGCCCACCGCTAGCCGCACTGCTTCTCGGCGACTCGCTCACCATCGGCGCACCGGCTGTCGCACCCTCACGATTCGTCGTCGGCCTGCCCGGCGTGGTTGATCCACGCCGGGCAGGCCGCTTTCACGGGGGCGATGCTCGATGGATTCTTTCAGCCGCGGAGGCGGCGGCGGAAGAATTCGGTTGATAGAGCCTGTGCATGTTGCCGTTGGGCCGGGTCGGACTTGACGAATTCCAGTGCGGCGCGCTCGAACTCGGCGGAGATGAAATCCGCTATCGGTGTGGGTACTTCGCCGGAGCCCATTTCTCGAGTTTTTGATTTCAATTCCGTCAATTCCGCGACCGACTCTACGAAATCGTCCGGCAGGTCGCATTCGGCGAGCAGTGTCGGCAAATGCATCGGTGCCACCGCTTTGTCGGGGTGCTCGTGCAGCCATCGCAATGCCATGGCCGGGCGGAGTGAATAGAACACCTTCTTCAGGGAACGGTTCGAGTCGAATAGCTGCCACTGGCGGCGGCCCAGGTGGAGGTAGTGCCGGGCCACCCGGTCGCGGTCGGCGACTTCGTCGGCGAGCGCGCGCAATTCGTCCCGGAATTGCGGGTCACCTCGATAGACGATGGGCGACATCAGCCATTCGATGAGCACCGCGTTGCCGTTGACCAGCAGGCGCAGCGCCTTGAGCAGGTCCCATCCGTTGACGTCCAGCAGACCGATCAACGGGGTCTCGATGACATCACGGCCCGGCCACGGCGTCAGATAGTCGTCCACCGGGCGCAGGTAGACGAACCGGCAGTCATAGTCCGAGTCAGGGGAGGGGAAACCCCAGGCGCGGCTGCCGCTCTCGATGGCGAGCAGCACGTCGACGCGGTGTTCGCGCACGATCCGGTCCAGTTCGCCGTCGATCGTGGCGACCACCGCCGGGTCTATGGAGTCGGGGATCGAACGCAGGGTCATGGGAACCGACGGTAATGCCCCAGATCTCGCTGGTCCAAGGGTTTTTCGCGCGTCGTGCCCCTAGAATTAGGGGCGTGATCGGTGCGTTATATGGCGGGAATTCGACACCCATATGAACGCGGCCACAGAATTATTGATACGTGACGCCGGTCACATCGTGTTAATCCCCGTAACGGGCCACGAAACCCGCCCGATACGCTTCATGTCAGAAAGTTCGCCTGAATATACGAAGAGGTAATTTCATGATCCCCGTTATCATCGACACCGGTTCCGCTGCCCTGAACGGCCTCCTGAGCACCGGCTCGGCCGCTTTCCACGGCATCATCGACACCCTGTGGACCGGTTCCTTCGGCCGCTGATAGCCGCCGCCGTCGATTGATTCGACTTTCGAAAGCCCGGCCTCGGACTCCGTAGCTCCGACGCCGGGCTTTCGGCTATCTGTGACCGGCGTCTCAGTGCTGGAATATTCCCCACAACAGAGGCGTGATTCGCCAGACATTTGCTGGGGTGGAATGCTTCATATACGTTTCGACACGTCCGAATGAATGCCTTATGTTCGGCGTAGTCGGACGGTCGTCCATGACTCTGGAGCACCGCGCGGTGGTGCGGTCGTGGCCGTGTCCCATAGGGAGTTGTGGAGTGTTGTTGCCCCGATGAACGTCGAAGCACTGCAGAGCAGCTGGCGATTGGTCGAGCGAGTCGGTGACGAGGCCGTTCAGTACTTCTACTCGCATCTGTTCCTGGCGCACCCCGAGGTGCGCGACATGTTCCCCATCCGGATGACCGGGCAGCGCGAGAAGTTCTTCGCCGCTCTCGGGCGCATCGTCAGCAATGTCGAAACCTTGGCCGCCGACCCGGAATTCGTCGCCCAGCTGGGCCGCGACCACCGCCGCTTCGGCGCGGTCGGCGCGCACTACCCGGCGGCGGGCGCCTCGTTGCTGGCCACCCTCGCTCATTTTCTCGGCCCGCGCTGGACCGACGAGCTGGCCCAGACCTGGACCGACGCCTACTACGCCGTGGCCGACATCATGATCGCCGCGGCGGACAACGCGGCCGCCGACACCCCGGCCTGGTGGGACGCCGAGATAGTCGCCACCGAACGCCGCAGCATCGACGTCACCGTGCACACCGTGCGCCCGTTCCAGCCCTACGCCTACGAGGCCGGACAGGCGCTGGCCATCGAGATTCCGCAGCGGCCGCGGTTGTGGCGCTACTACTCGCCCGCCAACGCGCCGCGCCCCGACGGCACCTTCGACATCCATGTCCAGGTGGTCGACGGCGGACAGGTCAGCACGACCTTCGCGCGCCAGGTGCGGCCGGGCGATCAGATCCGGCTGGGCTCACCGGTCGGCCGGGCCTTCCAGATTCCGTCGGACGCGGTGGAGAGCCTGCTGCTCGTCGCGGGTGGATCGGGCCTGGCCCCGCTCCGCGCACTGGTCGATCGTTTCGTGCAGGAGTCCGAGCACTCCGCCGTGCCCCGCGTGCAGTTGCTGCACGGCGTGCGCACCTCGTGGAATCTCTACGACCACGAGGCGCTCACCGCCCTCACCGAACACCCCTGGTTCTCCTATACCCCGGTGGTTTCCGAGGATCCGGGATTCCACGGCGTGCAGGGCACTGTCGGCGCGGTGGCCGCGCGCGGCCGTGACCTGAACGGTGTCACCGCCCTGGTGTGCGGTTCGCCCGCCATGGTGAGCGCGACGGTTTCGGCCTTGACCATGGCCGGAATGCCGCGCCACGCAATCAGATTCGAGACGTTCGGCCAAGCGCCGGGCCAGACTGCCGAGCCGCGCCGGATGAACGAGGTGGCCCAATGGATGTGAAACCCGACGATATTCGTTCCGTTCAGTTCAGGGGCGCGCGACTGGGCCGCAAGGGCTACGACGCCGAGGAGGTCGACCGCTTCCTGGAGCGGGTGCGCGGCTCCATGGTCCGGCTGGCCCGCGAGAACCGGAATCTCACGCTCACCAGCAATTCCTCGGAACTGGCACGGCTGCAACGAGAGAACATGCAGTTGGCGTCCAAGGCGGACGCCCTGCAGATGCAGATGCAGACCATGGCTTCTGCCGGTGAGGTGGCCGAACTGCAGCAGCAGCTGGCCAACGCCCACTGGGAGATCGCAAGGCTGCAGGACGAATTGGAGAAGGACGAGCTGGGTATCAGCTCGCGCGCCGTCAGCGTGCTCAGCCGCGCGCAGCTCTCAGCCGACGCCATTATCGAACACGCCGAACAGCATGCGCGCGACCTGATGTCGGTCGCGCGCGCCCAGCAGCGCGAATTGCTGCAGCGGGCAAGGGAATCCGTGAGATCGGCCCAATCCGGCGGCTATCCGGATCCGGAGCTGGAGGGCCAGCGCCACGAGCAGCTGCGCGCCTACTCGGAGCTGTTGCGGACGCAGTTGCAGGCCATGATCTCGACACTCAATGTCGAGGTGGACAAGCTCGCGCTGCTGCCGCTGCCGGGAGCCACTTTCGGTGTGCTGCCCGGTGATTCGTTCCCGCCGGACCTACCGGCCGCGGGCGTGGAACACGCAGCCAACAACTGAGGCATCACCAGCAGTTCAAGATTCATCGCAACAGCCCACGCGAGAACGGAATTGGGGGACATCCCTGTGAATATCGAAGCGTTGCAGTCGAGTTGGCAGCAGGTCGACGCCATCGGCCCGGAGGCCGTCGAATACTTCTACGACCACCTGTTCGAGGCGCACCCCGAGGTCCGCGGCATGTTCGCCGAGGACCTGACCCCGCAGCGGGAGCGCTTCCTGGCCGGCCTGGCCCGCATTGTCACCAATGTCGAGACCCTCGCCGACGACCCGTCTTTCGTGCAACAGCTGGGCGCCCACCACGCCCGCCTCGGCGTCGTCGCCGACCACTACCCGGTGGCGGGTGCCTCGCTGCTCGCCACCCTCGAGCACTTCCTGGGTGACGGCTGGACGCCGGAACTCGCGCAGACCTGGACCGCCGCCTACGGCGCGGTCGTGGATCTGATGCTGTCGGCCGACGTCGCCGCCTGAGTCGTGCTCGCGGAAGCCGGTTTCGAGCCACAGCTCGGGACCGGCTTCTCGTCATTTCTGCCTCGGAGCAAATTGGACCGACCGGCCACTTTCATCCGATCAATTTCAATAACCCCAGGTCACAGCTTTGATGGCGGTTGCCTACCAGGCGGTAAAACACAGCGAATTCCCGACTATTAAGCTGACGCCCGTAAATCCGGATCCCTTCCTCAGGAGTACCCCACCGTGAGCCAAGCAGGCCGCCCTGTTGTTCTGATCGCCGACAAGCTCGCCCAGTCGACCGTCGACGCGCTGGGCTCCGGCGTCGAGGTTCGCTGGGTCGACGGCCCGAACCGCCCCGAGTTGCTCGCGGCCGTGCCGGAAGCCGATGCGCTGCTGGTCCGTTCGGCCACCACCGTCGACGCCGAGGTGCTCGAGGCGGGCAAGAACCTGAAGATCGTCGCCCGCGCCGGCGTCGGCCTCGACAATGTCGATGTCCCCGCGGCCACCGAGCGCGGCGTCATGGTCGTCAACGCGCCGACCTCCAACATCCACACCGCCGCCGAGCACGCCGTCACCCTGCTGCTCGCCGCCGCGCGCCAGATCCCGGCCGCCGACGCCACCCTGCGCGAGCACACCTGGCAGCGCAGCAAGTTCAACGGTGTCGAGATCTTCGGCAAGACCGTCGGCGTCATCGGCCTGGGCCGCATCGGCCAGCTGTTCGCGCAGCGCCTCGCCGCCTTCGAGACCAAGGTCATCGCGTACGACCCCTACACCTCGCCGGCTCGCGCCGCCCAGCTGGGCATCGAGCTGCTGACCCTGGACGAGGTGCTCGAGCGCGCCGACTTCATCTCCATTCACCTGCCCAAGACTCCTGAGACCAAGGGCATGCTGAACAAGGAGACGCTGGCCAAGACCAAGAAGGGCGTCATCATCGTCAACGCCGCCCGTGGCGGTCTGATCGACGAGCAGGCCCTGGCCGACGCCATCACCTCCGGCCACGTGCGCGCCGCCGGCATCGACGTATTCGAGACCGAGCCGTCGACCGACAGCCCGCTGTTCGAGCTGCCGCAGGTCGTCGTGACCCCGCACCTGGGCGCCTCCACCGCCGAGGCCCAGGACCGCGCGGGCACCGATGTCGCCAAGTCGGTGCAGCTGGCGCTGGCGGGCGAGTTCGTGCCCGGCGCCGTGAACGTCACCGGTGGCGCGGTCAACGAGATCGTCGCCCCGTGGCTGGAGATCGTCCGCAAGCAGGGCGCGCTGCTGGGCGCCCTCGCCGACGAGCTGCCGGTCTCGCTCGAGGTCCAGGTGCGCGGCGAGCTGTCCTCGGAAGACGTTGCGGTACTGGAGCTCTCGGCCCTGCGCGGTGTGTTCTCGGCGCTGATCGAGGACTCGGTCACCTTCGTCAACGCCCCGTCGCTGGCCAAGGATCGCGGCCTCGAGGCGTCGGTCACCACGCACTCGGAGTCGCCGACCCACCGCAGCCTGGTCGACCTGCGCGCCGTGTTCGGCGACGGCCGCACCCTGAACGTGGCCGGCACCCTGACCGAGCCCGCCCAGGTCGAGAAGATCGTCAACATCAACGGCCGCAACTACGACATGCGCGCCGAGGGCCTGAACCTGGCCGTCCTCAACTACGAGGACAAGCCCGGTCAGCTCGGCCGCCTGGCCTCCAAGCTCGGCGACGCCGGCATCGACATCCAGGCCGCCCAGATGACCCAGGACCTGGACAAGGAAGGCGCCACCGTCATCCTCCGCGTCAACAAGGACGTCCCCGCGGAGGTCCAGGCCGCCATCGCCGAGGCCGTCGGCGCCGCCAAGGTCGCCCAGGTCGACCTGGCCTGACCACCGGGCCTACGCCTGAACTGACACTGCGCCCCTTCCCGTCAATCGGGAAGGGGCGCAGTGCTATCCACCCATGGGAAATCTTCTCGCCGAACGTCCGCGCAACCCCACCGGCAGCCGCCATCATTGGACGATGCGAGGAAAGACGCCTCCCACCGAGCCGCTGGGGGTGCGGGAGCGGCGCAATCTGCTGATCGGCACCGGGGTGGTGATGGCGCTGATCGTGGTCGGGGTGATGGCGTGGGCGCTGCTGGACCGTCGGCCCGACTATGGGCGGTCCGAGAATGGTTGTGTCGCAGTGCAATCCGCCGGGTCGATGGGTGGGCAGCAGCAGCGGGCGTGCGGTGAGCAGGCGCGGGAGTGGTGCCGGACGGTGTCGGGGCAGACGGACGCCCTGTCGGTGAAGGTGCAGCAGGAGTGCCGCCGGGCCGGGGTCGGGGCCTAGCGAGGCCGTTCGGGCGGTGGTCGTCCCACTGGTTGGGAGCGATTCGCCCTGGTGAAAGGGGTTGTCCGGGCACCGGCTATGGTGGCCGTGGACTCTCCGGCCAGGCGGAGCGGATCATTCGAAACGGAGCATGGATTTCATGAAACTGGCTGTCATTCCGGGCGACGGTATCGGTCCCGAGGTCATCGCCGAGGCGCTCAAGGTGCTCGACGCGGTGGTGCCGGGTGTCGAGAAGACCGAATACGACCTGGGGGCCAAGCGGTTCCATGCCACCGGCGAGATCCTTCCGGACAACGTGATCCCGGAGCTCAAGCAGCACGACGCCATACTGCTGGGCGCGATCGGCGATCCGTCGGTGCAGAGCGGTCTACTCGAGCGCGGCCTGCTGCTGCGCACCCGCTTCGAGCTGGATCACCACGTGAACCTGCGTCCGTCCAAGCTGTACCCGGGCGTCACCAGCCCCCTGGCCGCCAACCCCGACATCGACTTCGTGGTCGTGCGCGAAGGCACCGAGGGTCCGTACACCGGCACCGGCGGCGCGATCCGCACCAACACCCCGCACGAGGTGGCCACCGAGGTCTCCACCAACACCCGTTTCGGTGTCGAGCGCGTGGTGCGCTACGCCTTCGAGACCGCCCGCAAGCGCCGCAAGCACCTGACCCTGGTGCACAAGAACAATGTGCTGGCCTTCGCCGGTTCGCTGTGGTCGCGCACGGTCGCCGAGGTCGCCACCGAGTACCCCGACATCGAAACCGCTTACCAGCACATCGATGCCGCCACCATCCACATGGTCACCGATCCGGGTCGCTTCGACGTGATCGTCACCGACAACCTGTTCGGCGACATCATCACCGACCTGGCCGCCGCCGTCTCCGGTGGCATCGGCCTGGCCGCCTCGGGCAATATCGACGCCTCGGGCACCAACCCGTCCATGTTCGAGCCGGTGCACGGTTCCGCGCCGGACATCGCGGGCCAGTCCAAGGCCGACCCGACCGCCGCGATTCTCTCGGTCGCGTTGCTGCTCAACCACCTCGGCAAGGCCGAGGAGGCCGCGCGCATCGAGTCCGCGGTCGCCAAGGACCTGGCCTCGCGCTCGGGCGCCGCCTCCACCGTCGAGATCGGCGACCGGATCGCCGCCTCGGTTTAAGCCTCAACGGTCAAGCCCCCATACCCGCGACCGCGGGGATGGGGGCTTTCTCGTGCCGGTGGCCGAATATCGACGCCGACAAGGTGATTCACTGGTTCGTACCACTGTCCGGGTGCCCGAAACCCGACCGATTCGCACCCTTCGCACGTTCCCTCGGGGCCGCCAAAATGCCATCCTGGGAGGCGGTTTGGCGAAACCTGCTGGGGCAGTGAGTTATATCGCACAATTGCATTGGTATGCGAAAACGTAACGGGCGCAGTTCTTCCGGATTTGCCGGTAATCAGCAGATCATCGGGAACCGGTGGGCACCAACGGGACAGCGGCCAGCGCGATCAGGGCTACCAGCGCGTACACGATCGGAAACCCGGCCGCGGTGATCAGCGCGCCGAACACCGGGGCGACCGCGGCAGCCGCCAGATTCTGACCCGTGTTCTGAATGCCCAGCCCGCGTCCCGACCAGAACGGCCCGGCGATCTCGGCCACCGCCGTGAACGCCAGCCCGTTGTCGGCCACCGTGATGACCGAGGCCGCCACCAGGATCGGAATCGCCGCCCACCACTGGTGCGCCCAGGCCGCTACGGCCAAGGCGGACATGGAGATAACGGCCGCGATCGCCACCGTGCGCAGCGGTCCCAACCGGCTGCCGACCTTGTCGGACCAGATGCCCGCGCCGATGCGCCCGGCCGCGCCCAGGATCTGGGTGCCGGTCACCACCGCGCCCGCGACCGCCAGCGACATGCCGACCTCGCGATGCAGCCACAGCAGCCCGAAGGTCCAGATGGTGGCCTGCGGGATGACCAGCAGAATCGACACCGCGTGAATGCGCCACAGCGTGGAATCCCCACGGTAGGGATTCGCGGGACGCCCTGCGCCCCCGGCGGATTCGGGTCGCGGCGGATCCACAATCCCGACCAGGCAGCCGATCGCCGCGACGCCCGCCATGACCGCGGGCACCAGGACGGCCGTCGAGAACCCGTGTGCCGCAGCGACGGCCGGAATCGACAGGGCGCCGACGGCCACGCCCAGCGGTTGGGCGGTCTGCCGGATTCCCATGGCCAGCCCGCGCTGATCCTTCGGGAACCAGCCCACGATCACCCGTCCGCTGGCCCCGTTGGTACTGCCCGCGCCCGCACCGGCCAGCAACAGCAATGCCCCCAGCGCAACGTAGTTCGAGACGGTGGCCGCCGCGGCGCCCGCGACGAACATCACCGCGGGACCGGCGACCAGTGCCGTGCGCTCACCCACATGATCGACGACCCAACCCCACGCGATCAGCGTGCAGCACAGCCCGACCAGCGGCATGGCGACCAGCAGACCGGCCGTGGCCAGCGACAATCCGCGCTGGGTCAGGGCCGGCAGCAGGAAGGGCGCGCCGTTCACCATGACCGCGCTCGCGGTCTGGGCGAAGACGCCGAGCCCCAGCATGGTCCACCGACGCGTCGTGCCTATCTCCGTCACGGTGGCCATGACCATCACCTCTGTCTCACTATCTGGAATCAGTGTCTTACTGTATGAACATCGGACCTTACGGTACACCTGGGGCGCAAGACGATTTGCGGGACGAGCTGTCAGTTTGCTCACACTCGGTAGGTGATCTTGTCGGCCCTCTCGCGGGCGGTGAGTTGTCTTGCGTATAAGCGCATTCCACATTCCGGGACACCCGATGCGGGGTGGGATGCCGACGTGCCCGTCGCGGATCGCGCACACCCGTCCCGCCGTCGTCCCGCTGTCACGTCTCGCCCCGCGGTCGGGCGCGTTCGGGCAGGTCGAGGCCGGTCGATAGGATGCTGACCATGCGCCTAGGTCGAGTTGCCAGCCCAGATGGAGTCGCTTTCGTCAGCATCGAAGGAGACGGCGATCAAGCCGTCGTCCGCGAAATCGCCGAACACCCGTTCGGCAACCCGACCTTCACCGGTCGCAGCTGGCCGCTCGCCGATGTGCGCCTGCTGGCCCCGATCCTCGCCAGCAAGGTGATCTGCATCGGCAAGAACTACGCCGCGCATGCCGAGGAGATGGGCGGCCCGGCCCCCGCCGACCCGGTCATCTTCATGAAGCCGAGCACCTCCATCCAGAGCCCGAACGCCCCGATCATCCTGCCGCCCAGCTCTTCTCAGGTGGACTACGAGGGCGAGCTGGCGATCGTGATCGGCCGCCCCTGCAAGGACGTGCCCGCCGCCCGCGCCAACGAGGTGATCCTGGGCTACACCGTCGCCAATGACGTCACCGCCCGCGATCAGCAGCGCCACGACGGCCAGTGGACCCGGGCCAAAGGCTACGACACCTTCTGCCCGCTGGGCCCGTGGATCGAGACCGCCCTGGACCCTTCGGATCTGGAGATCGTGACCGAGGTCGACGGCCAGGTGAAGCAGCGCAGCCGCACTTCACTTCTGCTGCACGATATTCCGAAGCTGATCGAGTGGGTGACCACCGTAATGACCTTGCTCCCCGGCGATGTCATCCTCACCGGCACCCCGGAGGGCGTCGGCCCGCTGCACGAGGGCCAGACCGTGTCGGTGACCGTGTCCGGTATCGGCACCCTGTCCAATCCCGTTGCCGCCAAACGCTGAACACGGTAACCCTGAAACGAGAGAGAGCCATGACCGACGTCCGGGTTCGTTTCTGCCCGTCACCCACCGGCACCCCGCATGTGGGCCTGGTCCGCACCGCCCTGTTCAACTGGGCCTTCGCGCGCCACCACGGCGGCACCTTCGTCTTCCGCATCGAAGACACCGACGCCGCACGCGATTCCGAGGAGTCCTACGCCGCCATCCTCGACGCCCTGCGCTGGCTGGGCCTCACCTGGGACGAGGGCCCGGAGGTCGGCGGACCCTACGGGCCATACCGCCAGTCGCAGCGCCGTGACATTCACCTCGATGTGGTGCAGCGGCTCCTGGCGGCGGGCGAGGCCTACGAATCCTTCTCCACCCCTGAGGAAGTCGAGGCCCGCCACAAGGCCGCCGGCCGCGATCCCAAGCTGGGTTACGACAACTTCGACCGCGACCTGACCGCCGAGCAGATCGCCGCCTACAAGGCCGAGGGCCGCGGCGCGGTGATCCGCCTGCGCATGCCCGACCACGACCTCACCTGGCACGACCTGGTGCGCGGGGAGACCACCTTCCGCGCGGGCGTGGTCCCCGATTTCGCGCTCACCCGCGGTAATGGCGACCCGCTCTATACGCTGGTCAACCCGGTCGACGACGCGATGATGAAGATCACCCACGTTTTGCGCGGCGAGGATTTGCTGTCCTCCACTCCGCGGCAGCTGGCGCTCTACGAGTCGCTGAAACGAATCGGCGTCGCGGAGTTCACCCCGGAGTTCGGGCATCTGCCCTTCGTGATGGGTCAGGGCAACAAGAAGCTGTCCAAGCGCGATCCGGAGTCGAATCTCTTCAATCACCGCGACCGCGGCTTCATTCCGGAGGGTTTGCTGAATTATCTGGCGTTGCTCGGCTGGAGCATCGCCGATGATCATGACGTCTTCTCCATGGCGGAGATGGTCGAGGCCTTCGATATCTCGAAAGTGAATTCGAATCCGGCTCGATTCGATCAGAAGAAGGCCGACGCTCTGAACGCCGAACATATTCGGTTGCTGAGCCCCGGTGATTTTGCTCACCGGCTGCGCGAGTACCTCACCGGACACGGACATATCGGCGCCGAGATCGACGAGAAGCTGTTCGAAGTCGCGGCCGATCTCGTGCAGACCCGGATCAAGGTGCTCGGTGATGCCTGGGATCTGCTGAAGTTCCTGTTCATCAAGCCGGAAGAGTTCTCGATCGACGAGGCCGCGAAAGCGAAGAATCTGAAGGCCGACGCCGCTCCGGTGCTGGAGGCGACGGTGAAAGCGCTCGACGGCGTTTCCGAATGGACCGCGGCACCGCTGGAAGAGGCGCTCAAGGCCGCGCTCATCGAGGGGCTGGGCCTCAAGCCGAACAAGGCCTTCGCGCCCGTGCGCGTCGCGGTGACCGGATCCCACATCAGCCCGCCGCTCTACGAGTCGCTGGAACTGCTGGGGCGCGAGGTCTCCATGGATCGGCTGCGCGCGGCGCTCGCAGAGCTCTCCTGAGTCCTCTGAAATGATGCACAAACCGGCCTCTGACCAGCCGGTTTGTGTATCTACAGGGTGATGCTGCTAATCTTCTTCTCGGCCGGAAAGCGGTCAGGAACTTCCCCCGGGGAGAGCCTGAAAGCCCAGGTCAATGGGGTATGGTGTAATTGGCAACACAGCTGATTCTGGTTCAGCCATTCTAGGTTCGAGTCCTGGTACCCCAGCTGCGAGAGCTCCGGCTCTCGAATTCGAGAAGCTTCGGCGGACCGCAAAGTCCGTCGAAATCTCATCCTGGTCCCGTCGTCTAGCGGCCTAGGACGCCGCCCTCTCAAGGCGGTAGCGCGGGTTCAAATCCCGTCGGGACTACAAACGAAGGCCCCCAGCTCAGTGAGCTGGGGGCCTTCGCTTTTTGCGCTTCAGCTTTCGAGGTTCAAAGGATGGAACCGTCCAACGGCTGCTAGTCCAACGGTTGAGCGGTGGTGCCGCCCTTCGGCATGGCGGGCAATCCGAGTTTGCGGTGATCCCAGCTGCGGATGCGTTCGGGCACCACGCGCACGGCCACCCGCTTGTTCAGCATGGCCTCCACGAACGGCTTGGCTTCTTCGCTGTAGGGCCCGGTGTAGCGCTCCCACACGCTGATTCCCACCTTGAACAGCGCCTCGGGATCCTCGACGATCTCGCCGCGGCCCTCGATGGAAATGCCGCGCAACTGGTCGTAGGTGTCGCCGGCCTCGAGCATCACGGTGATGCGCGAATCGCGGCGCAGATTCACCGTCTTCTGGGCCTTGGCCTTGGTCTCGAACCAGATCTCGCCGTCGATGACGGCGTACCACATGGCCACCAGGTGCGGTGCGCCCGAAGCGCCCAGCGTGGCCATGGTGGCGATGCGGCTGCGCTCGATGAATTCGGTGATCTCCGCATCGGACATCACGATCTGCGCGCGTTGATTGACTCCCATGGGCCGACTGTAATTTACGGCGTATGAGCGCCGTCACAGTGGCCGCTGAGGCTCCCGTGACGATCGTGGCGGGGCCGAGGGGACACCGAGGGTCCCCTTCGGCCCCGAAAGTCCGTCAGAGGCGCTTGTGGAGGGCGTCGGCGGCGGCCACCAGGTCGGCGGCCCACCGCGCACCGGGCCGGCGGCCCATGCGGTCGATGGGTCCGGATACCGAGACGGCCGCGATCACCCCGCCCGCCGCATCGCGCACCGGCGCGGAGACGCTGGCCACCCCGGCCGCCCGCTCGGCCGCGCTCTGCGCCCAGCCGCGGCGGCGCACCTCGGCCAATGCCCGCTCGCCGAAGACGGCCTCGGGTAGGACGGTCCGCTGCAGCTCGGGATCGGCCCAGGCCAGCAGCACTTTCGCGGCCGAGCCCGCGGTCAGCGGCAGGCGCGCGCCGATCGGCACGGTGTCGCGCAGCCCGGCGGCCGGTTCCATGGCGGCCACGCAGACGCGGGCGTTCCCGTCGCGGCGGTAGAGCTGCACGCTCTCGCCGGTGATCTCGCGCAGGCGCGGAAGAATGGTGGCGGCGGCGTCCAGCAGGGGATCGCTGGCGGTTGTCGCGAGTTCCGACAGGGCCGGTCCGGGACGCCACAGACCCTGGCTGTCGCGGGCCAGCATGCGATGGGTCTCCAGGCCCACGGCCAGGCGGTGCGCGGTGGCGCGGGGCAGGCCGGTGCGGGCGCACAGCTCGTTGAGGCCGCAGGGTTGCTCGGCCACGGCGTGCAGGACGGCCATCGCTTTGTCCAGAACCCCGATACCGCTATGCTGTCTCATAGAACGATATTAGCGTCTCGCATGTTGGGAATTGCAAACCAGCCCTCCCAAGTCGGACGCAAGTCACCGCGTCACAGCCCGGGCGCGGCTATGTCAATCGAGAGGTGAGCAGTTATGGCCGACCGGCCACGCACTCTGGCGGAGAAGGTCTGGGACCAGCACGTCGTCGTCCGCGGCGAAGGCGAGGGCGAGAACCGCCAGCCCGATCTCATCTACATCGACCTGCACCTGGTCCACGAGGTCACCAGTCCGCAGGCGTTCGACGGCCTGCGCGCCGCCGGCCGTCCGGTGCGCCGCCCGGATCTCACCATCGCCACCGAGGACCACAACGTCCCGACGATCGATATCGACAAGCCGATCGCCGATCCGGTTTCCCGCACGCAGGTCGAAACCCTGCGCAAGAACTGCGAGGAATTCGGTGTGCGCCTGCACAGCATGGGCGATCTCGATCAGGGCATCGTGCACGTGGTCGGCCCGCAGCTGGGCCTGACCCAGCCGGGAACCACCGTGGTGTGCGGTGATTCGCACACCTCCACCCACGGCGCGTTCGGCGCGCTGGCCATGGGCATCGGCACCTCCGAGGTGGAACACGTGCTGGCAACGCAGACTTTGTCGCTGCGCCCGTTCAAGACCATGGCCATCAATATCGACGGGCAGCTGCCCGCGGGCGTCACCTCCAAGGACGTGATCCTGGCGGTCATCGCGCAGATCGGCACCGGCGGCGGCCAGGGCTATGTGCTGGAGTACCGCGGCGAGGCCGTGCGCTCCATGTCCATGGAGGCCCGGATGACCATGTGCAACATGTCGATCGAGGCCGGCGCCCGCGCGGGCATGGTCGCACCCGACGAGGTCACCTACGAATTCCTGAAGGGCCGCCCGCACGCCCCGTCGGGCGCGGACTGGGAAGCCGCCGTGGCGGCCTGGGATGCCCTGAAGACCGACGAGGGCGCGGTTTTCGACGCCGAGGTGCATATCGACGCCGCGGCGCTGACCCCCTTCGTCACCTGGGGCACCAACCCGGGACAGGGTGCGCCGCTGGGCGACTCGGTGCCGGATCCGGAGCAGATCTTCGACGAGAACGAGCGCGCCGCGGCCGAGAAGGCGCTGCAGTACATGGACCTGAAGCCGGGCACTCCGCTGCGGGATGTCGCCGTGGACACCGTTTTCGTGGGTTCGTGCACCAATGGCCGGATCGAGGATCTGCGCGCGGTCGCCGACATTCTGCAAGGCCGCAAGGTCGCGGACGGTGTACGCATGCTGATCGTCCCGGGCTCGATGCGGGTGCGGCTGCAGGCGGAAAAAGAGGGTCTGGGCGAGATTTTCACCGCGGCGGGCGCGGAATGGCGCCAGCCGGGTTGCTCGATGTGCCTTGGCATGAACCCCGATCAGCTTTCCCCCGGTCAGCGCTGCGCCGCCACCTCGAACCGGAACTTCGAAGGGCGACAGGGCAAGGGCGGTCGCACGCACCTGGTCTCGCCGCTGGTCGCGGCGGCCACCGCGGTGCGCGGAACCCTGTCCTCACCTGCGGATCTGAACTGATCGCACGCTAGCGGCGGCCCAGATGCCGCCGCCCCCACAGACTCAGGAGAATCAACGATGGAAGCCTTCAAGGTCCACAAGGGGATCGGTGTTCCGCTGCGCCGATCCAATGTCGATACCGACCAGATCATTCCGGCCGTCTATCTGAAGCGCGTTACGCGAACGGGTTTCGAGGACGGCTTGTTCGCGGCGTGGCGGACGGATCCGAACTTCATTCTGAACACCGAGCCCTACAACCGGGGTAGTGTGCTGGTCGCCGGTCCGGATTTCGGGACCGGATCCTCACGTGAGCATGCTGTTTGGGCCCTCAAGGACTACGGGTTCCGGGTGGTGATCTCGTCCCGATTCGCCGACATCTTCCGCGGGAACGCCGGTAAGGACGGGCTTCTGACGGCCCGGATGGCGCAGAGCGATGTGGAATTGCTCTGGAAGTTGCTCGAGGAACAGCCGGGTTTGGAATTGGCGGTGGACCTCGAGACGCGAACCGTGTCGGCCGGAACGGTCGTGTTGCCGTTCGATATTGACGACTACACCCGGTGGCGTCTGCTGGAAGGGCTGGACGACATCGGCCTCACTCTGCGCCACGAGGCCGAGATCAGCCAGTTCGAAAACGCAAGGCCGACTTGGAAACCCGCTACCATTCCGGCGCGTATTTCGCAGACGTAATCATTGATGAGGGTTAGCTGAACACCCTCAAACCAGGTAGCTGAGCGTGTGCCATGCGTCATGTATTTCCGCGTGGCACATAGACTCTTGCCCGCAAAGGGTTTACCGTGGTACCTAGTCGGTCCGACGACGGGCCAATTAGTCTGCGGAGGATTCAATGAACAAGGCGGAACTGATCGATGTTCTGACCGAGAAGTTGGGTACTGACAGGCGCACCGCTACTGCTGCAGTCGAGCAGATGGTCGATACGATCGTGCGTGCTGTGAACAAAGGTCAGAGCGTCACCATCACGGGATTCGGTGTCTTCGAACAGCGTAAGCGCGCTGCCCGCGTGGCTCGCAACCCGCGCACCGGTGAAACCGTCAAGGTGAAGCCCACTTCGGTGCCGGCCTTCCGTCCCGGTGCTCAGTTCAAGGCGATCATCGCCGGCAAGCAGAAGATCGCTTCGAGCGGCCCGGCCGTGAAGCGCGGTGTGGCTGCCCCGGTTTCGGGCAAGGCGGGTGCGAAGAAGACCACCGCCAAGAAGACGGCGAAGAAGGCCGCCACCAAGGCTCCGGCCAAGACCACCGCCAAGAAGGCGGCGTCGAAGGCTCCCGCCAAGAAGGCCACCGCCAAGAAGACGGCGGCGAAGAAGACGGTCGCCAAGAAGACCCCGGCCAAGGCCACCGCGGCCAAGAAGACCACGGCCGCCAAGAAGGCCACCAAGGCCACCGCTTCGAAGGCCACCGCCAAGAAGACGGCCAAGAAGGCTCCCGCCAAGAAGACCGCGGCCAAGCGCACCGCTCGCCGGTAGTCGCAGCCCATAACCCGTCTCTGACGGGGGTTTTCGAGCAGGACGACACGTGAAACGGCCCGGCTTACGCCGGGCCGTTTCGCATGTCCGGGGGAAGGTTGGTCGGCCGATAGTCGGGTACGGGCCGGATCCGGATCGCAATCGCCTTACGGGCCGGGTGGATTCGGCCCCTCAGCGGCCGGTACGGCCGCGTTCCAAGAGTTCTCGGTCCGCTTCGAGGGGTTCTCGGTCAGCTTGTCGGAAGATCGGTGGGGACCAGCGCGCGGTCGAGATGGTCGGCGGCGACCATGCGGCCCCGGTGGAACGACAGCACCCACATGCTGCCCTTGCGATTGCGGGCCGGTGGCAGGCTGATTCCGTCCTCGGCGGCCCACGCCTCCAGCAGATCCGGAATCACCTTGCCCTGACTGCAGATCACCGGCACACCGTCCTCGGTGACCAGGTCGCGGGCGCGTTTGCGGGCCGCGTCGGGCGCTGCCGCGTAACCGGATTCGGAGAACAGCGGCTCGAGTTCCACGTCCACACCGAGGTTTTCCGCCAGCGGGGTCACGGTTTGGACACAGCGGGCCGGTGGGGCGGAGACGATTTCGGTCGCGCCGAACGCGAGCAGGTTGGGCGCGAGCGCGCGAGCCTGTGCGCGACCGGCCTTTTCGAGCGGGCGATCGTCGTCGTCACCGGCGTACCGGTCGCGGCGACCGGCCTTGGCGTGCCGCACCAGGATCAGATGCGAGGTATCGGCCGGTTGGCGAAGGAAATTGCGGACGATGGTGCGATCCATGGGATAGGACAGGGCGTCCATCACCTCGCCCAGGGGACGCCAGTCCAGCACATCGACTTCGGTATTGGACTCGAACTCGCCGTCGAGCACCCGGGCCGCCCAGTAGTCCACTCGCTTGAGCTTGCGGTGCCCGGTCACCGGATAGGTCACGTGGCCCAGATAGCGCCCCAGGCGTGAATTCAGGCCCGTTTCCTCGGCCACCTCGCGCACGGCCGTGATCATCGGCGTCTCACCGGGATCCAGCTTGCCCTTGGGCAGTGACCAGTCGTCGTATTTGGGGCGGTGGACGAGCGCGATCTCGATGGCGTCGTCACCGGTTCCGGCGGTGGGACGCCACAGCACGGCTCCCGCCGCGAGGATGTTCGCTTTGACCCGGGGATCGACGAATTCGGCGGCGTCGCTGTTGGAAGGGCTCACTGGCGGTCCGGACGTCGCAGGCGCATGAGGTACTCCTGGTGATCGCGAATCTGCTCACCGGGGATGTCGGGATCGGGTTGCGCCTGCCAGCTCCCGTCGGGGCGCAGCACCCAGCACCGGGTGGTGGCGTTCATGGCGGAGTCGAAGATCGCGCCCAGCTGCTCGGTCAGCCTCGGATCCTTCACCTGCGCCAGCACTTCCACGCGCCGGTCCAGATTGCGGTGCATCATGTCGGCCGAGCCGATCCAGTACTCGTCCTGCGCCTGGAAGTGCAGCACGCGCGAATGTTCCAGGTAGCGGCCCAGAATCGAGCGCACCTCGATGTTCTCGCTCATGCCGGGCACGCCGGGGCGCAGGCCGCAGATGCCGCGCACCACGATCTCCACCGGCACGCCCGCCTGGGAGGCCCGGTACAGCGCGTCGATGACCTGTTCGTCGACGATGGCGTTGGCCTTCAGCCGGATTCGCGCCTTCTCGCCCTGGCGGGCCAGTTCGATCTCGCGTTCGATGCGCTCGATGATCCCGGCGCGCACGCCGATCGGGGCCACCAGCAGATTGCGGTAGTTGGCCTTTCGCGAGTACCCGGTCAGCGAGTTGAACAGGTCGGTCAGGTCCGCGCCGATCTCCGGTGCGGCGGTGAGCAATCCGACGTCCTCGTACAGGCGCGCGGTCTTCGGGTTGTAATTGCCGGTGCCGATGTGGCAGTAGCGACGGATGGTGGCGCCCTCGCGGCGCACCACCAGGCAGGTCTTGCAGTGGGTCTTGAGCCCGACCAGGCCGTAGACCACGTGCACGCCCGCTTGCTCCAGTGCCCGAGCCCATTTGATGTTGGCCTGCTCGTCGAAGCGGGCCTTGATCTCGACCAGCGCCACCACCTGCTTGCCCGCCTCGGCGGCGTCGATGAGCGCGTTGACGATGGGGGAGTCACCGGAGGTGCGGTACAGGGTCTGCTTGATGGCCAGCACCTGCGGGTCGGCGGCGGCCTGCTCGATGAAGCGCTGCACGCTGGTGGAGAACGAGTCGTAGGGGTGGTGCACCAGCACATCGCCCTCGCGCAGGGCGGCGAAAACGTTTCGGGGCGTTTCGCGTTCGCCGAAGGCGGGCGGGGTGGCCGGGACGTAGGGTGCGTCCTTGAGGTTGGGCCGGTCCACGCCGTAGACCTGCCACAGGCACGACAGATCCAGCAGACCGGGCACCTGGATGACGTCGGCGGGGTCCACATCCAGTTCGCGCAGCAGCAGATCGAGCATGTGCTCGGTCATATCGTCGGAGACTTCCAGGCGCACCGGGGAGCCGAAGCGGCGGCGGGCGAGTTCGCGCTCGAGGGCCTGCAGCAGGTCCTCGTCGCGGTCCTCCTCGACCTCCAGATCGGCGTTACGCGTGATCCGGAACGAATGCTGTTCCACCACTTCCATTCCCGGGAACAGCTGATCCAGGTGGGCGGCGATCAGCTCCTCCATGGGGAGGAAGGAGGCGATGGACGAGCCTTGCGCCCCAGTCGAATCGCGGCCGGTGCGGCCCGGGATGGTGCGGCGTACCCGGACGAATCGATCGACATTGTCGGGCACCTTGACGCGGGCGAAGTGCTCGCCGCCGGTGACCGAATCCTTCACGGTGACGGCCAGATTCAGGCTCAGGCCGCTGATGTAGGGGAACGGGTGGGCCGGGTCGACGGCCAGCGGGGTCAGCACCGGGAAGACCTGATCCTGGAAATACCCGGACAGACGCTGCTTCTCGGCATCGTCCAGCTCGGCCCAGCGGATGATGGCGATGCCCTCGGCGGTCATGGCGGGCAGCACCTGGTCCAGGAACACCCGCGCGTGGCGCTCGGCCAGATCCTGGGTGCGCGCGGCGATCATCTCGAGCTGCTCGGTGGGGGACAGGCCGTCCGCTGAGCGCACCGACAATCCGGTTTCCGCGCGGCGCTTGAGGCCCGCCACCCGGACCATGTAGAACTCGTCCAGATTCGACGCGAAAATGGCGAGGAATTTGGCCCGCTCGAGCAGCGGCTGGGAATGGTCCTCGGCCAGCGCCAGGACGCGCGCGTTGAAATCGAGCCAGCTGAGTTCCCGGTTCACGTACCGGTCCGCCGGGAGCGGCGTGACAGCGGTGGGCGGAGGGGTTGCCGCGGGCGGTGCCGCCGGTAGGGACGGCGATTGCTTGACGGTATCCGTATCGCTCACTCTCACGATCATTCCTTATGTCGCGGGTGGGGTGCCGAACTGACACCGTCCATTGCAGCGCAGATCACGCCGCGTCAGCACAGTGAGGAGTCGGCTCTTCGCATCTCTTCGGTTCCTCGACACGCTCGAGACACGCCGATTTCACGCAGCAGCGCGCCGGTGGCCTTCCCGACCCCCAGCACGGCGGCGCGTTCGAGATCGGCGGCGGTGTCGACGTCCTGCCGCAGACCGGGCCAGTCGCCCAGCAGCTCCACCGCGCCGTCGGCGATGTGACGGCGCGCGGAGTCCGGACCGAAGAGCGGGTTGAGGGCGGTATTCGAGGTGCCGTCCGTGTTTATCGAGGCAAGGTCCGGGTTCTCCGAGGCGCTCTCACCGCGGCGCACCAGCAGGGCGACGGTGCCGCTGCCCTCGTGATCGGCGACCACCGACCGGCGATGGCCGGTACCGGCGAGCACGTCGCAGAGTTCGGCGGAACGCAGGGCGGGCAGATCCGCTTGCAGGGCAAGCAGATCGACGGGTCCGTGCGTGCGCTGGATGGCGGCCGCGCCCGCGGACAGGGCGGCGTTCAGGCCGCTGGTGTTGCGCGGCACGCGCACGGGTTCGGGGTGGACCGCCGCACCCAGCTCCCGGACCAGCGCGGAGACCGTCGGATCGGGGGTCACCACCATGAGCGAGGCGATGCCGCGCGTCGCCAGTGCGGCGGTCACGGTATCGGCCAGCATGGCCAGCACCAGTCGCGGTCGCACCTCGGCCGGCAATCGGTCCGCCAGCCGACTCTTGGCGAGCTCGAGATTCTTCACCGCGATGACGGCATGCACGGAGGGGCGCATGCCCGAATCCTCCCACTCCAACATGACGGCCGTGTGAGCGGCGTCGAATTCCGGAGCCGTGACACGCGGCATGGCTTCCCGCACGCGCGCATATATTTGTCAGATGGCTAGGGCAGCGGTGTTGGGAGCGGGGTCGTGGGGGACCGCGTTCGCGAAGGTATTGGCAGAGGCGGGAACCGAGACCACCATGTGGGCCAGGCGGCCCGAGGTGGCGAAGATCTTGGCCACCGAACACCGAAATCCTTGGTATCTGCCCGATGTGGACCTGCCCCCGATCGCCGCGACCGATGATCCCGCGCTCGCCCTCGACGGCGCCGACATCGTGGTGCTGGCCGTGCCCTCGCAGTCGCTGCGCACCAATCTCGCGGCCTGGAAGGAATTGATTCCGGCCGACGCCACGCTGCTGAGCCTGGCCAAGGGCATCGAGACCGGGACGCTGCTGCGCATGAGCCAGGTCATCGCGGAGGTGTCCGGCGCGGACGCGAGCCGGGTCGCGGTGCTCTCGGGCCCCAACCTCTCGCACGAGATCGCGGCCGGGCAGCCCGCCGCGACCGTGGTGGCCTGCTCGGATGTGGCGCGCGCCGAGGCGGTTCAGCGGGCCTGTGCCACCGGCTATTTCCGGCCGTACACCAATTCCGATGTGATCGGCTGCGAGATCGGCGGGGCCTGCAAGAACGTCATCGCGCTGGCCTGCGGTATCGCCTCGGGAATGGGGTTGGGCGACAACTCGATTGCCACCCTCATCACGCGCGGGCTGGCCGAGATCATCCGGCTGGGCGTGGCGGTGGGCGCGGAGCCGGTCACCTTCGCCGGGCTGGCGGGCGTGGGCGATCTGGTCGCCACCTGCACCTCGCCGCTGTCGCGCAATCGCTCCTTCGGGCACGCGCTGGGTGCGGGCGGGTCGATGGAGACGGCGCTGGAGGCCACTCATGGCCAGGTCGTGGAGGGTGTGAAGTCCTGCACATCGGTGCGGGCGCTGGCCGCGGCGCACGGGGTGGAGATGCCGCTGACCAATGCGGTGCACCAGGTGTGCCACGAGGGCATGTCGGCCGCCGAGGCGGTCGGGCAATTGCAGGGCCGCCGCCTGAAATCGGAGTGAGTCACCGCGCGGGCGGGCGTCCAGCGGGGTGACGGCTACCGCCCGGTCGGGTCGACCGTGTAACACTGCCGCCACATTCGACCGGGTACGGTTCGGGGCATGACCAACAGGACCAGGGTGGCGGTGGTGTTCGGCGGCCGCAGCAATGAGCACGGTGTGTCGTGCGTTTCCGCGCGCACCGTGTTGGCGAGCCTCGATCCCGAACGGTACGAGGCGGTTCCGATCGGGATCACGCGCGAGGGCGCCTGGGTGCTCGGCGACGCGGACCATCGGACGCTGACGGCCGGTGATCGGTCGCTACCCACGGTCGACGAATCCGGCACCGCGCTGGCCCTGACCGCCGATCCCTCGCGGGCCGGCGCGCTGGTGCCGCTGGACGGTCCGGGCACCGTGTTGGGTTCGGTGGACGTGGTGTTCCCGGTGCTGCACGGCCCGTTCGGTGAGGACGGCACGCTGCAGGGTCTGCTGGAGCTGGCCGAGCTGCCCTACGTCGGACCGGGCGTGCTGGCCAGCGCGGCCGGGATGGACAAGGAGTTCACCAAGAAACTCCTTGCGGCCGAAGGACTTCCGATCGGCGTGCAGGTGGTGCTGCGGCCGGGCGTCGCCACCGTGGCCGAGGCCGATCGCGAGCGGCTGGGGCTGCCGGTGTTCGTGAAGCCCGCCCGCGGCGGGTCCTCCATCGGCATCACCAAGGTGGACAGCTGGGATGATCTCGACGCCGCCATCGCCGTTGCGCGCGAACACGATCCGAAGGTGATCGTGGAGGCGGGCATCGTCGGGCGCGAAGTCGAGTGCGGCGTACTGGAATTCCCGGACGGCCGGGTGGAAGCCAGTGTGGTGGCGGAGATCCGGATGCCGGAGGACGACGCCGAGGTGCCCGACTTCTACGACTTCGACACCAAGTACCTCGACGACGTCTGCGAGTTCGACGTCCCCGCCAAGCTGGACGACGATGTGTCCCAGCAGATCCGGGAGCTCGCGGTGCGCGCCTTCCGGGCGCTGGACTGCCAGGGGCTGGCCCGCGTGGACTTCTTCGTGACCGCCGACGGGCCGGTCATCAACGAGATCAACACCATGCCGGGATTCACCTCCATCTCCATGTACCCGCGCATGTGGGAGGCCACCGGGATCGACAACCGGGAACTGGTGAGCACGCTCATCGAGACCGCGCGGGTGCGCGGCACCGGCCTGCGCTGAGGTATCCGACTTCAGGCTGACGGCAACCGTCCGGGCCGGGCGTAGCCTCGATCAGGTGATCGTGGCAATGACGATTCCCGGCCTGGCACTGCTCATCATCGCGGTGGCGTTCGCGGACGTGGCCTACCGCAAGGTGACCGGGCGCACCGCGCTGCCGTGGATGCGCGGTGACGAGGACCGCAAGGCGGCGGCCATCGGGCTGGAGCAGTTCGACGCGGTCTTCAGCTCCGGCAAGCGCCTCGAGATGGAGCAGCGGCAGTCGGTGCTCATGCACCGGGAGAATCCGGGCGACGGCGATGAGGGCGTCGATGTCGACCTCACCGCCGGAAAAGCGAAGCTGCGCAGGCTCTGACAGATATATCTTCTGCCAGTTCTCGCTATCTCTTCTGTCAGTTCGGGATCGGGTTCGGGTCGATCGGCTTGGCCGGGATGGACTTGGCGATGGCCTCCGAAACATCCTGCAGCGGGCCCGATCCGACATTGTCGGGCACGGTCAGCGCGATGTAGGTGCCGCGGTCGACCGCCCACCAGGTGCCCTGGGCGACGCCGCTGGTCTGATCGCGCACCTCGAACCACTCGACCTCGCCGCCCCCGGCGACCTTGGTCTTCAGCAGCGGGGAGGTCTGGGTGAATTCCAGCGGCCGGTCCAGGCCGCAGCGCACCACGATGGGGTCGCCGCCGTCGGGCAGCTGCCAGGCATGGGTGGCGGGCGGGGCGGGTTGCCTCAGGTCGGAGGTGGTGTAGTCGCCGATCTTGTCCGGCAGCGCGGGCATCAGCGCCGAGCACTCCGGTCCAGCCGCGGTCGGGGCGGGTACCGCGCCCAGCGCCAGCGGATCGCGGCTGTGATGGCGATTGGCCAGCACACCCATGACGAGCAGGCCGACGACCAGTGCGACCGGGAGCGCCACGGCGGTGGCGATGAGCGCGGGCGAGCGGCGGATGACGTACTCGTCCAGATCCGAGTCCTCGCTCGCCGCAGCCGGTTCCGCGGCGTCGGCCTTCGCCTGGTCGGCGGCGGTCGCGTCGCTGCTCTCCGGAGCGGTGTCCGGTTCGGTGTCCTGGTTCGTCCCAGCCGGGTCGCGGGTGTCGTTGCTCATCGGGAACGAGGGTACCGTCGAGCGGTCAGCCGACCGCATCACACTCGCCACGAAGGAGACCGTCATCACCGCCAGCAGCAACCCGCAGTCCGATCCCGGGGCGCAGACCGTGGGCGAGCTCGGGGAATTCGGGCTCATCGCGCTGGTGAATCACGGGCGAACGCAGACGCGCGGCGTGCTGCTCGGGCCCGGCGATGACGCCGCGGTGATCGCCGCGCCCGAGGGCCGGTTCGTGGTGACCACCGACATGCTGGTGCAGGACCGGCATTTCCGCACCGATTGGTCGAGTCCGCACGACATCGGCCGCAAGGCGATCGCGCAGAACGCGGCGGACGTGGTGGCGATGGGTGCGGTGCCGAGCGCCTTCGTGGTGGGGCTGGGTTGCCCGTCGGACACCCCGGTCGAGTTCGTGCGGGAACTGAACGACGGCCTGTGGGCCGAGGCCGCGCGGGCCGGGGCGTCGATCGCGGGCGGCGACATGGTGCGCAGCCCGATGATCATCATCTCGGTGACGGCATTCGGCGATCCGCGCCGCGCCCCGATCCGGCTCACGGGTGCGCGGCCGGGTGATGTGGTCGCGGTGGCGGGCAAGCTCGGCTGGTCGGGCGCGGGCCTGGCGGTACTGACGGCCGCCGCGGATCGGGGCGGGGATCTGCTCGATGAATTCGCGGATGTGGTTGCCGTGCACCGGGTTCCGCAGCCGCCGTACGAGGCGGTGCTGGAGCTGCCGGACACCGTCGAGATCACCGCGCTCACCGACGTCTCCGACGGCCTGCTCGCCGATCTCGGGCATATCGCCGAATCCTCCGGAGTGGCCATCGATCTGGAGGCCGCGGCGCTGGCCGTGCCCGAGTTGGAGGCGGTCGCCAAGGCGCTCGGCGCCAACCCCCTTGACTGGATTCTCGCGGGCGGCGAAGACCACGCCTTCGCAGCGACATTCGCCGATTCGGGTGATTTGCCCGAAGGCTGGATCCGCGTCGGCCGCGTCCTCGCAGGCTCCGGCGTTACGGTCGACGGCACCCCCCGATCCGGACTCACCGGCTGGGAATCCTTCGCATAGACGGGTGCGCTCACGCGATGAATCTCGACAGGATAAGTTTTCCCGACATGGGTGCGAAACCACTGTCGGAAGTCATCGATACGGGCTGGGCCGAGGCCCTGGAACCGGTGGCCGACCGCATTGCCGCGATGGGCGAGTTCCTGCGCAACGAAAACGCCGAGGGGCGTGGCTATCTCCCGAAGGGGGAGCATGTGCTGCGGGCCTTCCAGCGGCCCTTCGACAAGGTCCGGGTGCTGATCGTGGGTCAGGATCCGTATCCGACACCGGGGCATCCGGTGGGGCTCAGTTTCTCGGTGGCTCCGGACGTTTCGCCCATTCCGCGCAGTCTCTCCAATATCTACTCGGAGCTGACCAAGGATCTCGGGCTGCCGATGCCGTCCAACGGCGATCTGTCGCCGTGGTGCGATCAGGGCGTGCTCATGCTGAACCGAGTCCTGACCGTGCAGCCGGGCCAGCCCGCCTCGCATCGCGGCAAGGGCTGGGAAGCGGTGACCGAGCAGGCAATTCGCGCGCTCGTCGCCCGGGACCAGCCGCTGGTGGCGATTCTGTGGGGCCGCGACGCCTCCACCCTGAAGCCGATGCTGGGCAATACGCCCTACATCGAATCCGCCCATCCCTCACCGCTGTCGGCTTCGCGAGGATTCTTCGGTTCTCGGCCATTCTCCCGAACCAACGAATTGCTGGGTACTCTAGGGGCCGCGCCGGTGGACTGGCGTCTGCCCTAGCGCGAATCCGTTGACCTGATTCAGGAGCATGTGTATGCAGAGCAAGACTGCCCGTGGTGTTTTCGTCGCGCTGGCCGCCGGTGCCGCGCTGGCCGGGGCCCCGGCCGTCGCCAACGCCGAGCCGTTGACGCTGGAGCCGGCCGCCCCGGAGGTCGCGAAGACCACCGTTCAGCCCGTCGGCAGCCTGTTCGACACCAACAGCGTGAGTGGCCTGTCCTCGAATGTCACCTCGCGCACGGCCTGCCTGCTTCAGTCGATCAGCCAGCAGGTGGACTGCCTCAACGGGCAGGCGTAGCCCGCACCATCCGTACTTGGATTGCGGGAGTGAAGGCTTCGACTCGGCGTTCGCCGTCGAGTTCGAAGCCTTTCTTCTTGTAGAAGGCCTGTGCGCGCGGGTTCTCCTCGAAGACCCACAGCGACATGTCGGCCTCGTCGGACAGCACGGTCTCGATCAGATCGTCGGCGACGCCGGTGCCGTGGTAGGCGGCGCGCACGTACAGGGCGTTGAGTTCCAGTGGCGTGGGCGCGTTCTCCTCGCTCGACGGCCCGCCCGCCGCGAATCCGATCACGGTGTCGCCGATCAGCGCGACGTGGACCTGTCCCGGATATTTGATCCGGATGCGATCCCAGCTCGCCGTCCGCTGCGCCACGTCGAAGGCGTCGAGCAGATGCCGCGGCACCAGCTCCCGATACGCCTCGCGCCAGCAGGCGATGTGGCATTCGGCCATGCTGCGGACGTATTCGGCCTGCAGCGGAACCACGCGCCAGTCACTCATTCCAAACCCCCGTTCGGCCGGGTACGACGCTCTGCGGTCCAGATACGGCAGAAGCCCCGGCCACCCAATTCTGGGTGCCGGGGCTCCTGACGAAAGCTGAATCAGCCGCGAACGACCTTGCCCGCCTTCAGGCAGGAGGTGCAGACGTTCATGCGGCGCGTGTTGCCCGGGGCAACCTGGGCGCGCACGGTCTGGATGTTCGGGTTCCAGCGACGGTTGGTGCGCCGGTGCGAGTGCGAAACCGACTTACCGAAGCCGGGGCCCTTGGCGCAGACGTCACAGACGGCAGCCATAGTCGCGAGCTCCTTCATGTCATAGAGGGACGCGCTGCACGGTGTACAGCGAGTCCGAAAGCCTAATGTCTTGGACGTACCTACCGGCAAAGAGCCGGTGAACGCGGGCCGATACCTGAGAGGGCAGGACCGTGCCTGCGTGAGGCAACCGCACAAGAGTAGCCAACCGCGCCCGGGCGTGTCCAATTGGGTCCCCGCCACCCGTCCCGTGTGCGGTGTACGAATGCCAGGTGACGGCGTGGTGTCGGTTGCCCCGACTAGGCTGGCGACGGGATTCCCGCCGCAAGCACTCGCATTGTGGCGACGTGAGCGGAAGGACGGTGACGGTGCCCGGGGTAGCGGACGCGCTCGACGGTTCACCAGGTGCGCTCGACGGTACTGCCCTGCTCGGCTGGGGCCGCGCGACCCTGGACGCCCTGGAACGCCACCGCGACGAGATCAACGCCCTCAATGTCTTCCCCGTCCCGGATTCCGACACCGGCACCAACCTCTTCGCCACCATGCGCGCCGCTGTG
Organism: Nocardia sp. JMUB6875; assembly: GCF_041154655.1. NCBI lineage: Bacteria > Bacillati > Actinomycetota > Actinomycetes > Mycobacteriales > Nocardiaceae > Nocardia > Nocardia sp. JMUB6875. The sequence goes on along the minus strand of NZ_BAAFGR010000111.1, from coordinate 766 downwards.
CGCGGAGCAGAGCGGGCGGCCGAGGCGACGCCGACGAAGAATCCGGTGTCGCAGGTCACAAATGCCGGTGCGAACGCCGCGGACGAAGGGGCTGGACCCCAGGCCCGGAAGATCGCGGTCGCCATGGCGCGGGCCGCGACCGCGGGGGCGCGCGGAAATTCGGGCATCATCCTGTCTCAAGTGCTGCGGGGGGTTGCCGACGCGGTAGCCGAGGGGCCATTGACCGAGCGGTCGCTACGGGTCGCGTTGCGGCAGGCGGCCCGGCTGGTTCGGGAGGCGCTGAGCTCCCCGGTCGAGGGGACGATGCTGACCGTGCTGGATCGCGCCGCCGAGAGTGCGGCGGACTGCCCGGAGCGGGATCTGGCGGCGGTCGCACTGGCGGCGGCGGATGGAGCGGCCAAGGCACTGGGGGAGACCCCGGCGCAGTTGGGTGTGCTGCGCGAGGCGGGGGTTGTCGACGCGGGCGCGCGCGGATTGCTCGTCCTGCTGGATGAATTGGTCGCGGCGGCCGGGGGCAACGCCCCCGCACGGCCGATCTATCGGCGGGACGCCCCGGAGCGAAGGCCGTCCACGGCGGCGGCCGGTGGAGCGGGGGACCTGACCGTGGGGCGGGAGGTGCAGGGAGGCTCGGAGCCGGCCGCGTTCGTGTCGAATCCCGCTGCGGCGGAGTCGCATTGGGGAGCGCAGGACTCGCCCGGTGCGGCGGCGCCCCAGTATGAGGTCATGTTCCTGGTGCGCGAATCCGATGAATCCCGGGTCGCGGTAT
>NZ_BAAFGR010000110.1:0-28222 GCF_041154655.1 Nocardia sp. JMUB6875 | reverse complement strand
CCGCCCCCCAGCGCCCCACCCGTCAGGGGCGCACCGGCCGGCGAGGCCATCTACGCGTCCTACCGGATCCCCCGAACTGACGTCGCCCCCTGGGAACGATCACCGGACATGGACGGCTCCGAATACGGCTCGGGTGCGAGTGCTACTAGGGTGTCCTTTATGACAGTCGCCCGGTCCGCCGAGTCCGTTCAAGCAGTCATCAAGGCATACGACGTTCGAGGAGTGGTCGGCGAGCAGATCGACGCGGATTTCGTCCGCGACGTCGCCGGGTCCTTCGCCCGGCTGATGCGCGGCGAGGGCGCCTCCCGCATCGTCATCGGACACGACATGCGTGACTCCTCACCGGAACTGGCCGCCGCCTTCGCCGACGGCGTGCTCGCCCAGGGACTCGATGTGGTGCAGATCGGACTGGCCTCCACCGACGAGCTGTACTTCGCCTCCGGCCACCTGGACTGCCCCGGCGCCATGTTCACCGCGAGCCACAATCCGGCCAAGTACAACGGCATCAAGCTGTGCCGGGCCAAGGCGCTGCCGGTCGGACAGGACACCGGTCTGGCCACCATCACCGAAGAGGTCATCGCCGGCGTCCCGGCTTTCGACGGCCCGCGCGGCACCGAGACCCGCGAGGACCTGCTCCAGGCCTACGCCGCCTTCCTGCACAAGCTGGTCGACCTGAGCGGTTCGCGCCCGCTGCGCATCGCCGTCGACGCGGGCAACGGCATGGGCGGCTTCACCGTCCCCGCCGTGCTGGGCACGCTGCCGCAGTTCACGGTCGAGCCGCTGTACTTCGAACTCGACGGCAGCTTCCCCAATCACGAAGCCAATCCACTGGATCCGAAGAACCTGGTCGATCTGCAGGACTACGTCCGCAAGACCGGCGCGGACATCGGCCTGGCCTTCGACGGCGACGCCGACCGCTGCTTCGTGGTGGACGAGAAGGGCGACCCGGTGTCGCCCTCGGCCATCACCGGCCTGGTGGCCGAGCGCGAGCTGACCAAGGAGCCGGGCGCGACGGTCATCCACAACCTGATCACCTCGAAGGCCGTGCCGGAGTTGGTGACCGAGCTCGGCGGCACCCCGGTGCGCACCCGCGTCGGCCACTCGTTCATCAAGCAGCAGATGGCGGCGACCGGAGCGATCTTCGGCGGCGAGCACTCCGCGCACTACTACTTCCGCGACTTCTGGGGCGCCGACTCCGGCATGCTCGCGGCCCTGCACGTTTTGGCGGCTTTGGGCGAGAAAGAGCGCCCGATGTCGGAATTGGCCTCCGCGTATGCAACATACGCGTCCTCCGGAGAGATCAACTCAACAGTGGCGGATGCCAAGGAGCGCACCCAGGCGATCCTCGAGGCATTCGGCAAGCGAGCGAAATCGGTCGATCGGCTGGACGGCGTGACGGTTCAGCTGGCCGACGGCGCGTGGTTCAACCTGCGCGCCAGCAATACCGAACCGCTGCTGCGGCTCAATGTCGAGGCGCGATCGCAGGACGATGTAGACGCACTCGTAACCGAGATCCTGAGCATCGTCCGCGCCTGACTGGAATAGTGGAATCACAGAGCTTGGATTCACCAGCGTCTGGTGACCCGATGAGGGGAGGTGGCAACGCCCGATGATCGCTGGGACACCGGTAATCGACCTCGATGACGTCGCCTCGCTGGAGGCGGCGGACGCCGGGGGTGCTTTACGTTCTGCCGCATCAGGCGGAGCCCAGGTACGGGCGACCGCCGCGGCGCTGGCCGAGGACGCGTTGGGCCGTTTGACCGATCTGCGGCCCCGCAGCCTCGTCCTGGTCTCGGGCAGTGGCCGCGCCGCGCGCGCCGCCTCACTGCTCATCGCCGCCCTCGGCAACAGCACGAGTATGCCGCTGGTTCAGGCGACTTCGATCCCGCCGTGGGTCGGGCCGCTGGACGTCGTCCTCGTGGCCGGCGACGACGCGGGCGACCCGCGCCTCGCCGAAGCGGTGGACCGAGCACTTCGACGGGGTGCCGAAGTGGTCGTGGCCGCCCCCGACGAGGGCCCGATCCGCGCGGCCGCCGCCGGCCGCGCCACCATCCTCGCGCCCCGGGTACGGGTGCTCGACCACAATCGCATGCTGCGCTACCTGTCCGCAGGGCTGGCGGTGATCACCACCCTCGACCCGCACCGGACCGGCCCGCTGGTGCCCGAATTGAACGCTCTCGCAGACCTGCTCGACGAGGAAGCACTGCGCGACGGCCCCCAGAACGAGGCCTTCCACAATCCGGCCAAGACCCTCGCCACCCGCATGTACCAGCGCAAGCGCATGCTGCTGGCCGGCGATTCCGCCGCCGCGTCGGTCGTCGCCGAACACGGCGCCGAGGTGCTGCTGGCCACGGCCGGGCAGATCGTCGCCGGCGTCACCCTGCCGGAAGCCGTTGCCGCGCACGGCCGGCTCGTCGAGGCCGCCGGTGTCGCCGCGCCCGGCTTCGACCCGCTCTTCCACGACGAGGAGCTCGACGGCCCCGCACCGGTGGAGCAGATCCGGATCTTCGTGGTGAGCGCCGATAATGACGAGGTGGCCGGACGCCGCCGCTTGGCAGTCTTCGGCTCCGACGCCGGGTTGGTGGACGCCGACCTGGTCACGGTGGATACCGAGGTGCCGCGTGCGCCCGTCGGAGAATCCGGCCAGCCTGCCCCCGCTGCCCAGGGCAGTGAAATGGAAAAGCTTGCCGTGCTGGCGCTTCGGCTGGAAATGGCCGCCGCCTATCTTCGACTACTCGGTTCCCGCCCGGCCACCGGACCGGGACACTACGACGGGGGCAATTACTAGTGCACGAACTCGTTGGTGCGCTGCGTTCCTACGCTTGGGGTTCGCGCACCGCGCTCGCTCAGCTGTGCGGCCGACCGGTTCCCTCCGCACACCCGGAAGCGGAACTCTGGTTCGGCGCACACCCCGCCGATCCGGCGCGCGTCCAGATCAACGGGCACAGCGAATCGCTGCTCACGCTGGTCAGCTCCGACCCGCAGCGCGAACTCGGCTCGGTCGCGGGCGAATTCGGCGGGCGGCTGCCGTTCCTGCTGAAGATCCTGGCCGCCGAGGAGCCGCTGTCGCTGCAGGCGCACCCGAGTATCGAACAGGCGCGCGCGGGTTTCGCCCGGGAGAACCAGACCGGCGTCGCCATCGACTCCCCCATGCGCAACTACCGCGACGAGAACCACAAGCCCGAACTCGTGGTGGCCCTGGGCCGCTTCGAGGCGCTGGCCGGTTTCCGCGATCCGCGCCAGACCGTGCGGCTCTTGAACGCCCTCGACGTCCCCGAACTGAGCCAGTACGCCGAACTGCTGGCGGCCCAGCCGGATTCGGCGGGCCTGCGCACCCTGTTCACCACCTGGATCGCACTCCCCCAGGCCAGCCTGAGCACCCTGCTGCCCAAGGTCCTCGACGGCTGCGTGCGCTACCTGTCCGAGGCCAAGACCGGCGGCACCGGCAAGGAATTCGTGCCCGAGGTGCGCACCGCCCTGGAGCTGGCCGAGGCCTATCCCGGCGATGCCGGGGTGCTGGCGGCGCTGCTGCTCAATCGCATCACCCTCGAACCCGGTCAGGGCCTGTTCCTGGACGCCGGGAACCTGCACGCCTACCTGCGCGGCGTCGGCGTCGAGATCATGGCCAACTCCGACAATGTGCTGCGCGGCGGGCTCACCCCGAAGCACGTGGACGTGCCCGAGCTGCTGCGGGTCCTGGACTTCGAGCCGCTGGACCTGCCGATCGTGGAGGCGGAGGCGGTGTCGGACACCGTCTTCCGCTATCACACCCCCGCCCCCGAATTCGCGCTCAGCCGTTTCGAACTGGCCGAGGACGCGGACCCGGTCCCCGTGGTGCAGTCCGGTCCGGTGATCGCGCTGGTCACGCACGGGCGGGTGCGGATGCTCCAGGGCAACCACGACCTGATCGTGGAGTGCGGGCACGCCGCGTGGATCTCGGCGGCCGATGGCGGCATCCGCGCCCAGGCCGTGGACGGACCCGCGCAGTTGTTCTGCGCAGCGGTGGGCGAGGATTAGCGAGCGAACGGTAGGCTCTCCCGGTCAAGCGTGTTGGACAAAACGGACATCGGTTCGAAGTAGTTCGAAGTAGTGAGCACAGTTCGGGAAGGGGCGGTTTCATTTGTCTGCGGGCGGCGGTAAGAAAGCCATCCTGGCGGCGCTGAGCGCGAACGCCGGTATCGCGGTGGCCAAGTTCGTCGGCGCGGCCATCACCGGCTCGGCCTCCATGCTGGCCGAGGCCGTGCACTCGGTGGCCGACACCTCCAACCAGGGCCTGCTGCTGCTGGGCCAGCGCCGGGCCGAGCAGGAAGCCGACGAACTCCACCCCTTCGGCTACGGCCGCAACCGCTACTTCTACTCCTTCGTGGTCGCGCTGGTGATCTTCGCGCTCGGCTCGCTGTACGCGATCTACGAGGGCATCCACAAGATCCAGCACCCCGAAGAGCTGTCCCACGCGATCGTCGCCGTCATCATTCTCGGCCTCGCCATCTGCCTGGAGGGCTACAGCTTCATCACCGCCATGCGGGAATCCGCGCCGCTCAAGGGAAACGCGAGCTGGTGGCGGTTCATCCGCAACTCCCGCAATCCGGAGCTGCCGGTGGTGCTGCTGGAGGACACCGGCGCGCTGATCGGTCTGATCATCGCCTTCGCGGCCATCGGCCTGACGATCATCACCGGCGATCCCATCTGGGACGGCATCGGCACCCTGGCCATCGGCATCCTGCTCGGCATCATCGCCGTCATCCTCATCATCGAGATGCAGAGCCTGCTCATCGGTGAGGGCGCGACCCCCGAAGAGGACCGCAAGATCCGCACAGCCATGGTCGACAACGAGCACATCGACCGCGTCATCCACCTGCGCACCCAGTACCTCGGCCCCGAGGAAATGCTGGTCGCCGCAAAGGTTTCCATCATCCCCGGCCTCGAGATCGCCGATATCGCCGCCGCCATCGACGACGCCGAAGCCCGCATCCGCGCCGAAGTCCCCTCGGCCCGAGTCATCTACATCGAACCGGACCTCTACCGAACCCAACCGGTCCAGCAGTAACCACACACGCTCAAATGCGCCAGTGGTCCGTCAGGAGTTCGAGCGGATCGGTGAGAACGCCGAACTCCTTGCGGAGGGCGTGGCGGGCGGCGTAGTAGCCGTTCATGCCGTGCACGCCCGGGCCGGGCGGGGTGGCGGAAGAGCAGAGGTAGACGCCGGGTAGCGGAGTCGAGTAAGGATTCCAGCGCGGCGCCGGCCGAAAGATGGTCTGGCGCAGCGTCATCGCACCCGCCGAGATGTCGCCGCCGATGTAATTGGCGTTGTGGGCTGGCATGCGGGCGGCGGTGCGCACATTGGTCGCCAGGATGAGGTCGCGGAAGCCCGGGGCGAAGCGTTCGACCTGGGCGGTGATGGCCTCGGTCATGTCCTCGGTGGAGCCGTTGGGCACGTGACAGTAGGTGTAGAGAGTGGCCTGACCCTGCGGCGCGCGCGTCGAGTCGACGACACCCGGCTGGATGGCGAGCACGAACGGACGCTCGGCGAGTTTGCCCGCGGCGACGGCCTTTTCGGCGGCCACCGCCTCCTCGCGGCTGCCGACCAGATGCAGTGTCCCCGCCCTTTCGCAGCCGTGCGCCTCCCACGGCACGGGCCCCGAGAGCGCGAAGTCGACCTTGCAGGCCGCGCCGCCGTAGCGGAACCTGTTGAGCGCGAAGCTGTATCGCGCCGGCAGCGTCGCGATGCGCTGCAGTTCGGCCGGAGCGGTGTCGAGCAGCACGGCTCGAACATCGGCGAAATCGTCGAGCGAATCGACCCGGTGCCCGGTGATGATGCGCCCGCCATGGGTTTTCAGATCATCCGCGAGCGCATCGATGATGGCCTGGCTGCCACCGCGCGGCACCGGCCAGCCGCGCACATGCGCCAGCGTCCCGAGCAGCATGGCGACGCCCGCGCCCGGAAAGCTGCGCGGCGGCCGGATGGCGTGCGCGGAGATGCCGGTCAGCATGGCCGGGGCGAGGTCCTCGCGGAAACGCATGTTCCACAAGGGCGTTGCCTGTTCGGCGATCCGACGCAGCAGCCGCAGTTCGATGCCCGGATCGATGCGCAGCAACCCCGTCGGATCGAGGGGCGGATGCCGCAGATCGGACATGATCAGCCCGACCAGGTCCTCCCATTTGCGCACCAGCGGACCGAACAACCGCTGCCAGGAACGGCCGTCGCGCCCCAGCCCGTCGACCGTGTGCTCGAGATCCTGCCAGGCCAGCCCCGCCCGCCCGCCGTCCAGCGGATGCGCGTAGGACACCTGCGGGGCCAGCAGTTCCACCCCGTGCGCCTTCAGATCGAAGGCCCGGAAGAACGGCGAGGCCACCGCCATGGGATGCGCCCCCGCGCACAGATCGTGATGAAACCCCGGCAGCGTCACCTCGGCCGTGCGGCAGCCCCCGCCGATGGCGTCGGAGGCTTCGTACACCTCCACCCCGAGCCCCGCCCGCGCCAGGATCACCGCCGCCGCAAGCCCGTTGGGACCCGATCCGACCACCACAGCGTCAGCCATGACCTCAGCCTAGGCCGGACCGCCGACACCGCGGCGCAACCGTGACGAAGCCGACCGGTCTCCGCTATAAGTTCCCCGAGCCGCGACCATCAGTCCCCGCGAACCCATTGCGCGACCAGCATTTCCAGCCGCTGAGCACGAAAGTCGGGCCGCAGCCGACCCCCTCGGTCCAGGGTCGCGAGCCCGTGCAGGGTGCTCCACGCCACCTCGGTGAAGGTCTCGACATCACGCGACGGCGCGAACGGCGCGAAGGTCTGCGCCATTTCCGCGAACGCGTCCTTGAGCGCCTGCGGTGCCTCCGGGCCGAATTTCAGCTCGGTGCGCAACAGGAACATGGCGTCGTAGAGCGCCGAGTTGTCGCGCGCGAAGTCGAGATACCCCTGGACCACCGCGCGCAGCGCAGCCTCCGGACTATCCGCGGCGGTCCTGAGTTCCCGGATGAGAACGGCGAACTCGGCGATCCCGGCCTCGGCGACGGCGGAGACGATGGCGTCCTTCCCCGCGAAGTGGCTGTACAGCACCGGCTGGCTGTACTCGATGCGGTCGGCCAGCTTGCGCACGGTGACCGCGTCCCACCCCTCGGTCGCGGCGATCTCGCGGGCGGTGTCGACAATGCGCTGCCGGCGCTCGGTCCGCTCGCGCTCCTTGCGGGTCTGTATGGCGCTCATGACGAAAACTCTAGCACCGCTAGACAAACTATCCACGCATCAGTTAGCGTTGCTTCATCAGTTAGCACCGCTAGATTTTGGAGCAGTAGTCATGAGCACCTCCCGCATCGCCTCCCACGTCGCCACCGCCCTGTCCCTGGCCGGCGCGGCCTTCATCACCTACGTCGGCATCCGCTACCTGACCGTGCCCGCGATCGAGGCTCCCGGCTTCGGCCTGCGCGTCACCCCCACCGGCGAGGCCGCCGACTTTCTGAACACCAAGGGCGTCCGCGATGTCGGCTCGGGCGTGCTCATCGTGGCGCTGCTGGCCGCCCGCCAGCGCTACGCCCTCGGCGTCGCCATGCTGGCCACGGCCGTCATCCCCGTCGGCGATATGCTCACCATCCTGCGCCACAGCGGTTCCACCGCAATGGCATTCGGCGTCCACGGCTTCACCGCGGCCCTGGTCGCGGCCACCGGATTCCTGCTGCTGCGCGAGGGCCGCGATGAATTCCGTGGAGTTGCCCCGTCTGTACGAGCATGACGACCTCCAAGCCCCAAGGCCCCGCTTACTACTTCCCGTCCATCGAGGCCAAATACGGTCGCACCGTGGACGAGTGGTTCACCACCATGACCGCTGCCGGCATCACCGCCCACAAGGACCTGGTGAACTGGCTCAAGTCCGAGCACGGGATGGGCCACGGCCACGCCACCGCGCTCGCCCAGTTCCATCTCAACCCCGGCAAGTGGGAGCGCTGAACCCATTGCCGCACAAACGAAAATCGGCCCCACTCCCAACAGGAGCGGGGCCGATTTCGTGGCTGTGGGATCAGACGTCGGTGGAGAAGCGGATACCGCCGTCCGGGATGTCCACGCCCGGCCACACGCGTGCGCCGCGTAGTAGTTCGCAGCGGGCGCCGACATTCGCGCCGTCACCGATCACGGCGTCACGCACCAGGGCGCGCGGACCGATCCGGGCGCCGAAGCCGACGATCGAACGTTCCACGGTGGCACCGGCTTCCACGCAGGCGCCGTCGAAGAGGATCGCGCCGTCCAGGCGAGCGCCCGCGCCGACTTCCGCACCGCGGCCGACGACGGTGCCGCCGATCAGCAGCGCGCCCGGGGCGACGCCCGCGCCGGGGTGGACCAGCGATTCGCCGCGCTGGCCCGGCAGGGCCGGAGACGGCGCGATGCCGCGGACCAGATCGGCCGAGCCGCGGACGAAGTCCTCCGGAGTCCCCATGTCACGCCAGTACGAGGTGTCGACGTGCCCCTGGATGTGCGCGCCCTCGGCCAGCAGCGACGGGAAGGTCTCCCGCTCCACCGACACCGGACGCCCCGCCGGGATCTTCTCGATGTACTCGCGCCGGAAGACGTAGCAGCCGGCGTTGATCTGATCGGTCGGCGGATCCTGGGTCTTCTCCAGGAACGCGGTGACGCGCCCGTTCGCGTCGGTCGGCACGCAGCCGAAGGCGCGCGGATCGCTCACCCGGACCAGGTGCAGGGTGACATCGGCGCCGGAGCTGTGGTGGGTCTCGAGGATCCCGCCCAGGTCGGTGCCGCCGAGCACGTCGCCGTTGAACACCATGACGGTGTCGGCCCGCAGCTTGGGCAGCACGTTGCGAATGCCGCCGCCGGTGCCGAGGGCCTCGGTCTCGGTGACGTACTCGATCTCGAGGCCGAGGTCGGCGCCGTTGCCGAAATGCTCCTCGAACACTTCCGCCTTGTAGGAGGTGCCGAGCACCACGTGCGTGATCCCGGCATCGGCGATGCGGGCCAGCAGATGCTGCAGGAACGGCAGTCCGGCCGTGGGCAGCATCGGCTTGGGGGCGGACAAGGTCAACGGACGCAGTCGGGTGCCCTGGCCCCCGACCAGGATCACCGCGTCCGTAGACCCGGCGGTACTACCGCTGTTCGCCATTTTCTCCCCTGTGTCAGGTTGTCAGGAACGCGCGCACGCGATCTTAAACACCTTCGTTTCGATCACGTTCGCGCAGTGCGGATCGAACCGCAAGCTTGCAACGAATCGCAAGTCCAGCCTTCAGCGCGACCCGGAGCGGAGCCTGCCACCAGTGCGGATGCCGGTCGGCCTGGAAACGATAGGCGCTGGCGTGGTGGGCGGGCAGCATCGTCTCCGGATGGCGACCCGCGGCGTGTCCCTTGGCGTGCGTGACCTCCGCGGACGGCACGAAAACATTGTGCCAGCCCGCCTTGCCCATGCGGTCACCGAAGTCGACATCCTCCATGTACATGAAGTAGCGCGAGTCGAAGCCGTCGATGGAATCGAAGGCGGCGCGGCGCACCAGCAGGCACGAGCCCGACAGCCAGCCGACACTGCGCTCGGTGACCGCCTCGTTGTCCTGGCGGTAGCGCAGGGTCCAGGGGTTCTTGGGCCAGATGGTGCCGAGGATGGCGTGACCGGCGCCGTCGGCGATGCCCGGCACCGAACGCGCCGAGGGGTAGCGGCTGCCGTCCGGCTCGAGCACCATCGGGCCCAGCGCACCGGCGCGCGGCCAGCGGCGGGCGGCGGCGAGCAGTTCGTCGATGGAGTCGGTGCCCCAGCGCACGTCCGGGTTGGCGATGACGATGAACTCGATGTCCGGGTCGATCTCGGCGACCGCGCGGTTGATGGCGCCGCCGTAGCCGATATTGCCGCCGGTGCGCAGCAGCCGCACGTGGGCGTTGGCCTCCGCGGCCAGTTCCGGCGAGCCGTCGGTCGAGCCGTTGTCGGCCAGGATGACCTGCGGCTTCTCACCGGTGGCGGTGGCCAGCGTGCTGATGAAGTGTTCCAGGTGCTCGCCGGGCGAGTAGGTCACCGTGACGACTGCCAGCTGCGGTTTCTTCTCCGCTGCGGGGGGCTTTCCGACAGAATCCGAGGGGCTCACGGGGCCTCAGGATAGTCGGAGATGGCGGCCAGTGCGTCGTTCAGTGCGAGCTGCCAGTGGCGCAGCGGCGACAGGCCCGCGGCGGCCCACGAATTGCCCGAAAGGACCGAATATGCCGGGCGCGGAGCGGGTCTGGGGAAATCCTCGGTGCCGCAAGGCCGTACGCGTTCCGGGTCCGCGCCGAGACCGGTGAACACGGCCCGCGCGAGATCGAACCAACTGGCTTGTCCGGCATTGGTGGCGTGGAGAATTCGAGGGGCAGTGGGCTTGGCGGCGAGCTCCAAGAGACCCGCCGCGAGATCCGGGGCGTAGGTGGGCGAGCCGATCTGGTCGTTCACCACGGTGATGGTGTCGCGCTCACGTTCCAGGCGGCGCATGGTGGCGACGAAGTCGGCGCCCTGTCCGGTGTAGACCCACGCCGTCCGAACGATGTGCGCGTCCGGCGCGAGCTCCAGAACCGCTTGCTCCCCAGCGAGTTTCGAGCGGCCGTAGACGGTGGACGGACCGGTCGGATCGTCCGGTTCGTAGGGATGCGTCGCAGTGCCGGGAAACACATAGTCGGTGGAGACGTGAATGAGCCGCGCGCCCTTTTCGGCGCACGCGCGCGCCAGCACGGACGGACCGGTCGCATTGACGGCGAAGGCGGCCGCCTCGTCGGTTTCGGCCTTGTCGACCGCGGTGTAGGCGGCGCAGTTGATGAGCACGTCCCCGCCGCTCACCACCTTGCGCACCGCCTCCAGGTCGGTGATGTCGAGATCGGTGTGGGCCAGGCCACGCGCGTCCGGCGCGAGGGCCGTCAGCGCCCGCCCCAATTGTCCGCGTCCCCCGGTTATCAGCATCACGCCCGCCAGTCTGGCACGCACCCGGACGACTCACGGAGCCGGTGATACGGCAACATTTTGGTTACCGCTACTAGCCTGCACAGTGGGGGAAATCCCGCGCTTTCGAAAGGATCATCGGGTTGCCGGACAGTTCCTGGGCATCCGTGCCTGTACCGTCACGCCGCGCGCGTCGCCTGGCCACGCCGGGCCGCGTCCTGACGGCGGTGGTGGCGGTGCTGGTGCTGGTGGCGACCGGGCTGGGCTGGCGCAGCGTGGATCAGCTGGTGTCGAATATCGAGCGGATCGGAAATCTGGGCCTCGGCGGGGACAAGGCCGACGGCGCGACCGACATCCTCATGGTCGGCATCGACTCGCGCACCGACGCGCACGGAAATCCGCTCACCCAGGACGAATTGGCCATGCTGCACGCCGGGGACGACGGCGAGGGCGGGCTCAATACCGACACCATCGTGCTCATCCGAGTGCCCAATGACGGCAGTTCGGCGACCGCCATCTCGATCCCGCGCGATTCCTACGTGGACATTCCGGGCCTGGGCATGGGGAAGATCAATTCGGCGTACGGCGTGACCAAGGCCACCACCCAGCAGAAGCTGATCGACCAGGGCGTCTCCCCCGCCGAGGCCGACAAGCGCTCCACCCAGGCCGGGCGGCAGGCGCTGGTCAAGACGGTGGCCAACCTCACCGGGATCACCGTCGACCATTACGCGGAGGTCGGGCTGCTGGGCTTCGTGCTGCTCACCGATGCCGTCGGCGGGGTCGACGTGTGCCTGAACAACGCGGTGGACGAACCGCTTTCGGGCGCGGACTTCCCGGCCGGGCCGCAGAAGCTCAATGGCGCACAGGCTTTGAGCTTCGTGCGCCAGCGCCACGACCTGCCGCGCGGGGATCTGGACCGGATCGTGCGGCAGCAGGTGTACATGGCGCAGCTGGTGCATCAGGTGCTCAGCGCCAAGGTGCTCACCAGCCCCACCCGATTGAAGGAGCTCAGCGACGCGGTCGGGCGCACGGTGGTGCTCGACGACGGCTGGGACGTGCTCAGCTTCCTGCATCAGCTGCAGGACCTCTCGGGCGGCCAGGTGAAGTTCGAGACCATTCCGGTCAAGGATCTCAACGGCTGGACCGACAACGGCGAATCGGTGGTGCGGGTGGATCCGGTCGCGGTGCACAAGTTCGTGGCCAAGGCGGTCGGCGAGGACGAGGACGACGGCGGCATCGATCCGTCGAGCTTCACCGTCGACGTCTACAACGCCTCGGGCACCGGCGGACTGGCCGCGCAGGCCGCGCAGGCGCTGGCGGCCAAGGGATTCCGGACCGGGACGGTGGACAACTGGATCGGCGGGCCGATCCAGTCCAGCCGGGTGCTGGCGGGCTCGGGCGGCGACCCGAAGGCGCGGGCGGTGGCGCAGGTGCTGGGCGGGCTGCCGGTGATGGGTGAGACCGGACTTCCGGCGGGCACGGTTCGCGTCGTGCTGGCGAGTGACTACGCTGGTCCGGGTTCGGCGACGGGCAGCGGCACGATCGACTTCTCCGGAAGCAGCACGACCGCGACCCCGGTGCCCCCGGCCCCACCTATCGACGCTGGTACGAACGGACCGAAATGCGTGAATTGAACGAGACCCTCACCGAAGCGGTGCTCGACCCCATCCTCGCCCGCGACCCCGCGGGCCCGCGCATCACCTTCTACGACGACGCCACCGGCGCGCGGATCGAACTGTCGGCGCTGACGCTGGCCAATTGGGCGGCCAAGACCGCCAATATGATTCGCGACGAATTCGGGCTGTCGTCCGGGGCGCGAGTCGCGGTGCTGCTCCCGGCGCACTGGCAGACCGCGGCGGTGCTGCTGGGCTGCTGGTGGGCGGGCGTCGAGGTGGTGCTGCACGCCGATCCGGACGCCGAGCTGGCGCTGGTGACGGCGGACCGGATCGACGAGGCGGACGGGATCGCGGAAGTGGCGGCGCTGTCGCTGGATCCGATGGGGATGCCGGTGAAGAATCTGCCGGTCGGCATCACCGATTATGCGACCTCGGTGCGCGTGCACGGCGACCAGTTCCGGCCCGGCGGCATCGGGTGCGCGCTGGACGGCGAGTCGGTGTCGGAGGTGCTCGAGGAGGCCCGGAAATCGGCTGCCCGGCAAGGGTTCACCAGTGAGGACCGGGTGCTGTCCACGGCGTCCTGGGATACCCCGGCCGAGTTGATCGACGGGTTCGTGGCGGTGCTGGCGGCGGGTGCGTCGCTGGTGCAGGTCGCCAATCCCGATCCGGCCGCGCACGATCGGCGGGTGGCGTCCGAAAGGGTCACCACCGAGCGTCGGTAAATGCTCCTACCGGGGTAGGAGCCGCGATTCCCTCCGCAGGATGTTTTTCGGCCGCAGCGGTTTCCGTACGGTGGAAATAATCCAACGTGGGAGGGAGCCGGTGATGATGAGTCCGCGATATTGGGCCCGGTGGGTGGTCGAACACGGGGCGGCGCGCTGGGCGCTGCGGCTCCAGGCGCGCAGGGGAAATCCGCTGGCGCAATTGCTCACCAGCCCCTCCGCATTGGACAATCCATATCCTTCGATCGAGGCCCTGCGGGCGCGCGGGCGACTGGTGCACAACCCTTACACCTGGGCGACGGCCGACTACGAGCTGACCCGGGTCATGCTGCGCGACAACCGCTTCGGTGCGTTCGGTCCCGACGGCATCGATATGCCGGACTGGCTGCGCGATCGGCTGAAGTCGGCGCAGACGCCGCCCAATCCGGTGGAGCCGCCGTCGCTGCTCATGATCGATCCGCCCGATCACACCCGCATCCGCAAATCGGTGTCGGCGGCCTTCACCCCGCGTGCCATCGCGCGGCTGCGGGATCGCGTGGAATCGGTGACCGCGGAATTGCTGGACGCGTTGCCGCCGGGTGGCTCGGCGGATCTGATCGCGGATTTCGCGCAGCAGGTGCCGATCGCCATCATCAGCGAAATGCTCGGCTTCCCACAGGCTTCGCGCGACGAGTTCCTGGCCTGGGGTGACGCCGCCACACCGCTGCTGGACATCGGCATCTCCTGGCGGAGCTGGCGCGACGCCTACCTGGCGATGGATCTGATGGACGCCTATCTCGACGACCACATCGCGCGGCTGCGGCGCGAGCCGGGCGAGGACATTCTCTCCAGCCTGGTCACCGCCGGTGAGCTCGACGAGCGGGAATTGAAGGCGACGGCCAGCCTGCTCATGGGCGCGGGCTTCGAGACGACGGTGAATCTCATCGGCAACGGCGTCGTCCAATTGCTCTCGCATCCCGAGCAATTGGACCTGCTGCGCGCGGACCCCGACCTGTGGTCCGCGGCCGTGGACGAGATCCTGCGCTTCGATCCGCCGGTCATGATGACGGGCCGAATCGCACTGTGCGACACCGAGATCGACGGCTTCTCGCTACCGCAGGGCACGGTGGTGGTGATGTCGCTGGCGGGCGCGAACCGGGATCCGCGCAAGTTCGAGGACCCGAACCGCTTCGATATCACCCGCCCGAATGCCAAGGAGCACTTGACCTTCTCCAGCGGTATCCACACCTGCCTGGGCGCGAGCCTGGCGCGGATGGAGGGCGTGTACGCGCTGCGGTCGCTGTTCGAGCAGTTCCCGGATCTGACGCTGGCCGGCGAGCCGCAGCGGCGGCCCCTGCGGAACCTGCACGGATATGCGCACATGCCCGCGCGGATGGGCCGCCGGGCCAACGCGGTGGTCCCGGAAAGCGCTGAGGTTTAGTAGAACCCGACCACGTCGTCGCCCCAGATGGTGTTGCGGTCGCGGTCGGGATCGTCCACCACGCGGTCCACATTGTCGATGACCAGTGTGGTGCGGGTCGCGGCGCTGTAGGGCGGCCAGTGTTTGGACCCGTCGATGGCGGCCGGGACGCCGTATTCGGCGAAGGCCAGCCAGCGGCGCATGACCCGGCCCGAAACCTCCTGTGCCGCTTTGCGTCCGCCCAGCCAGAAGGTGGGGTCGTAGTCGAAGGAGCCGAAATTGCCGAAGACATACGGCAATTCGGTGGCGTGCCCGGCACCGACCCGGGCCGCCTTGAGCATCGGGGTGGCGTGGTCGAAGCGGTACATCCAGGTCGGCGAGTGCGCGGAGTGGGCGTCGGCGACCCAGTGCGAGGGCATGCGGAAGGCGGCATCGGTGGACATGGTGAGCGCGCCACGCGGCGTGCTGGATTCGTAGGCCGCCGCGATCTCGGCCAGCCGCTCCGCCGACAGGCCCGGATGCTCGGCCGCCACGCCGCGCAGCATGGCGTTCACGGCGTCCGGGGTGACCGGCATGATGGGCGAGCGGAACAGCCGGAACAGCGAGGCCTCGTCCTTGTTGGTGCCGATGATGAGCGGCACCCGGTGCGAGCGGCCCTGCTGGAAGCGCTCGCTGGGGTAGGCGGGCAGCAGATTGCCGTCGACCACGGGCGCGGCGGCCAGGCGGCCGGGTTCGCGCAGCGGCACCTCGTCGAGCAGCGTGCCCGCGGCGGTGATCATGCGCTCGATGGGCATGGTGAGCAGTTCGGCCGCGTGGTCGGGGGTCAGCTCCAGCAGTTCCAGGTAGCGCTTGGCCACCACCGCGGCCCGTTCGGGGCCGAAAACCGTGGTGGCGGGCGGGGATTGGGCGATGGCGCGGTGGAACAGGCCCGCCGAGAGCGGCGAGGTGAGCAGCGCGGTCACGCAGCCCGCGCCGGAGGATTCGCCGAAGACGGTGACATTGCCCGGGTCGCCGCCGAAGGCCTCGATATTGTCGCGCACCCACTTCAGCGCGGCGATCTGGTCGTGCAGGCCCAGGTTCGGGACGAATTCGTCGCCGAGGGAGGACAGGTCGAGGAAGCCGAGCGCGCCCAGCCGGTAGTTGACCGTCACCACGATCACGTCGCCGGTCTCGGCCAGCCGCTTGCCGTCGTAGATGGCCTGGGCGGCGGTGCCCAGGCAGAACGCGCCGCCGTGCAGCCACACCAGGACCGGGCGGTGCTCGGCGGCGGATTCGGCGGGGGCCCAGACATTGAGCCAGAGGCAGTCCTCGCCCATGCGCAGGCTGCCGTCGACCGGGACGAAGCCGGGCGATTGCGGCGCGACGTCGCCGAAGGTGACGCATTCGCGGACGCCGGTCCAGGGTTGCGGGGGCTGCGGCAGGCGGAAGCGATTGTGCCCGCCGGTGCTCGCGCCGTAGGGGATGCCGCGCCAGACCGCGATCCGGCCGTCCATCGCTCCGGACACCGCGCCGTATGCGGTCTTCGCCATCGGCGCGCCGTCCTGGTCCGACAGCGTGTCGAAGAACCGAGTGCTCACACCAGACCTCCTCGTACTCCGTAAATCGAGGGTACCGAGTGCGTTGCTCCCGCTGGTCTAGGCTGTGGACGTGCCGAGCTACGCGTATCGGTGTCGCGACTGCGGCGATACCTTCGAACTGTCCCGCCCGATGGCCGAGGCGTCCGCGCCCGCGGCGTGCCCGGCCGGGCACGCCGACACGGTGAAGCTGCTGACCACGTTCGGCACGGTGACCCGCGGTGGCAACTCTCCAGCGCCCGCGCCCGCGCCGTCGGGTGGCGGCGGTTGCTGCGGGGGCGGTTGCTGCGGCTAGTCCGCCGCTTCGGCTGCTTTCCGGTCCGCGTGGCCCAGGGACATGCCCGGCGCCACGCGGTCCCGGACCCGCTGTTTCAGGACGGCGATATCGGGAAAACCGCCGTCCGCCTTGCGTTCCCAGATCTGCTCGCCGTCGACGGTGATGCGGAAGACGCCGCCCTCACCGGGTACCAGCGCCACCTCCGACAGGTCGGTGGCGAAGGTGGTGAGCAACTCCTGGGCCATCCAGCTCGCACGGAGCAGCCAGCGGCATTGCGTGCAGTATTCGATCGCGACGCGGGGCATGTCCGCGACCCTATCGCGGCAAACATCGTGTGACCCAACCCCCATCCGTCTGTCGGTGCCCTCGGATACAACTTTGCTCAACCGAGGAAGGGGGAACGGATGACCACCGCTTGGACCGCCGATCACATCGGCTCGCTCGCACCGGACGCCGCGTCGCTGACCGCCGCCCGCAAGCTGCGCGGCAAGTGGAGCGGCACGGGAATTCACGACACCGCGCTGTGGGGATTGTGCCAGGGCAGCGGTAGCCGACCGTATCAGACCATCGTGGATCTGGCCGGGCCCGCGTACAAGTGCACCTGCCCGAGCCGGAAGTTTCCGTGCAAACACGCACTGTCGCTGCTGTTGTCGTGGAGTGCGGGCGAGGTGAACGCCGCCGAGAGCGTGGCCGATTTCGCGGCCGACTGGCTGGGCGGGCGGGCGGCGAAGGCCGCCAAGAAGGCCGAGCCCGAAGCGAAGCCGGCGCGCGGCAATGGTGCGACCGCGGATCAGCGCCGCGCCCGGGTCACCGCGGGCCTGGCCGATCTGGACACCTGGCTCACCGATCAGGTGCGGACCGGGCTGGCACAATCCGACCGGTCGATGCGGGCGTTCGAGACCGTGGCGGCCCGCATGGTCGACGCGCAGGCGCCGGGGATCGCCTCGATTCTGCGTCAGTTGCCGCTGGCCACAACGCATTCCGAGTGGCCGCGGTTGCTGTTGCGGGAGTATGCCCGACTGCACCTGCTCGCGACGGCGCATGGGAGGCTCGACGAGCTGTCGCCGGAGCTGCGGGCCAGCGTGCGGACGCATATCGGATATCCGACGCCGGCGGAGACGGTGCGCGCCGAGCCCGCGGTGCGGGACCGGTGGCAGGTACTCGGGGTGCGGACCACGACCGAGGACGGGCTGTATACGCGCCGAGTGTGGTTGCGCGGCAGGACTTCCGGACGGTGGGCGCTGCTGGTGGACCACCACTACGGCAGCCCGGCGTTTCCGAATGACACTCCGGCTCCGGGGTTCCAGGTCGACGCGAATCTGCACTACTACCCGGCTGCCGCGCCGTTGCGCGCCATCTGGGGTGATCGGCACGAGGACATTCCCGAGCCGTTCACCACGATCCCGCGCCTCGATACCAATGCCGGGGGCATTGCCTCGGCACTGGCTGAACAAGCCGGGGCGCTCGGAGCCGATCCGTTCCTGCGGTCGTGGCCGGTGCTGCTGGCCGACGTCGTTCCCGTGCGGGGCGAAAAGGGCTGGTATGTAGTCGAATCCGGCGGGGACGCGCTGCCGGTGTCGATTGCCGAGGGTGAGCCGTGGCGGTTGCTGGGGCTGTCGGGTGGGCATCCGGTCACCGTGCTCGGAGAGTGGACGGTCGACGGGCTGGTGCCGGTCGCGGCGCTCGCCAACGGGAGCATGGTCGATGTCGGTGTGGCGCAGGGGAATCCCTTTCCCTTGCGGAGCGGGGTCGAGGACGGTGGGAGCGCCGAGCTGGTGTCGGCGGCGCTCGTCGGCACGGCGCGACGACAGGCCGATCTTTCCGGGTTGGCGTCACCGGTGGTCAAAGCGGCCGTCACGCTGTCGGGCGATGCGGCCGCCACGCTGCTGGAATCGATTGCGCTGCAGGACTGTTTCGCACGCGGCGGGGTGACGGCCGGTGCGGCCGAGTTCGGCGATGCCGCCGCCGATGATGAGCGGCCGCTGCTGCCCGCCGCGGCGGGTGCCCGGCTCGGGGACATGCTGGCCGACAATTCACCCTTCCTGGACGAGTGGTTCGCGCTGGTCGCACCCCGGGACTTCCGGGCTCCGGACGGACTGGTCAGCGTCTTACTCGAGCGCGCGAAAGCCCTTGCCGCGCATCGTGAGCCGCTGCTGCGCCTGGCCGGTGCGCGGGGCCGCTGGCTGGCCGCACAGCATCCGGGCTGGAAGTCGCTGGTGCGGGCCGCCGCCGAGGATGACGGCGTGTGGTCGCACGGCCGGGCCGCCGAGCGGCGGAGCTGGCTGACCCAGCTGCGGCAGCGGGATCCGGCGGCCGCGCGGGCGGCGCTGGCCGGGTCCTGGGCCAAGGAATCCGGTCCCGGGAAGGCGGAATTGCTGGCCGTCCTCGCCGATGGGCTGTCGATCGAGGACGAGGCGCTGCTCGAGGCCGCGCTCGATGATCGGCGGGCCGAGGTGCGGCGGCTGGCCGCGGATCTGCTCGGACAGCTGCCGGATTCGGCCTTCGCCGCGCGGATGGCGGAGCGGGTGTCGGCCTGGCTGATCTTCCGCTCGCCGCCGGTGCGGCCGCAGGTTCTCACCAACGGACCGGGCGTCCTCGACGAGGCGGCCCGCCGCGATGGCGTCGGAGATTCGTTCGGCTACACCGCTTATCGCTCCGACGGCGCGCCCGACCTGGCCAACGAATGGTTGCATCGGGTGGTCGCCGGAACGCCGCTGACCTATTGGGCGCGGGTGCTCGGATCGCCCGAGGAGGCGGTGCGGGCGCCCATGGCCGAGAGTGTGCGCGGCGCCATGCTCGCGGGTTGGACCGATGCCGCACTGGCCCAACGGAATTCGGAGTGGGCGGCCGCCCTGTTCGAGGTGCTGTCGGGCTCGAACAGTCGGAGCGCCGATACCGAGAAGCTGCGCGAGCTGTTCGCGCTGCAGTCCGAGAGCGCGCAGATCCGCCATCTGCGCGGGCTGGATTCCAGCTGGCTGGCGGAGATCGAATCGCTGTTGCGCGCCATGCCGCATCCGTGGCCCGGGCCGATGGCCGAGCATGTGCTGCGGCTGCTGGTGGAGCGCGCGCGGCTGAGCGCGGACCGGCCGGGTGCGCCCAGCCTGGTGCCCGGCTCGTACCGGACGCTGTTCCGCGCGGCGTCCGCGCATTTCCCGGTGCAGGCCGCCGGAATGGTATCCCGGATTGCCCGGGAATGCGGAGATCCCTACTGGGAGCAGGCCTTCGACCAGCTCGCCCATGACCTCATTGAACGCAAGACGATGCTCGAGGAGTTGCAATGACCACGATTCAGGAGCGGGACGCCCTGCTGCGCCCGCACGCCGAACAGGCCTTCGCCGACGAGCTGACGGCGCTGGCCGCCGCCGATGACCGACCGCGCCCGCCCTCCTGGAAGCTGTCGCCGTGGGCGGTGGTCACCTATCTGCTGGGCGGCACGCTCAGCGACGGCACCGTCATCACGCCCAAGTACGTCGGGCCGCGCCGGTTGATGGAGGTGGCGGTGGCGACCCTGGCCACCGATCGCGCGCTGCTGCTGATCGGCGTGCCGGGCACCGCGAAAACGTGGGTGTCGGAACATCTTTCGGCCGCCATAGCCGGGCATTCGACGCTGCTGGTGCAGGGCACCTCCGGCACCGCGGAGGAGGCGATTCGCTACGGCTGGAACTACGCGCGGCTGTTGGCCGAGGGGCCGAGCGACGCGGCACTGGTGCCCTCGCCGATCATGACCGCCATGCGCCTGGGCTCCATCGCGCGGCTCGAGGAGCTCACGCGTATTCCCTCCGACGTGCAGGACGCGCTGATCACAGTGCTGTCGGAGAAGACGCTGCCGGTGCCGGAGCTGGGCACGGAGGTGCAGGCGGCCAAGGGCTTCAATGTGATCGCCACCGCCAATGATCGCGACCGCGGCGTGAACGAGCTGTCGTCGGCGCTGCGGCGGCGGTTCAATACCGTGGTGCTGCCACTGCCGGCGGGCGAGGACGAAGAGGTGTCGATCGTGACCCGCCGGGTCGAACAGCTCGGCGCCGCACTGGAATTGCCCACCGTACCCGCGGCGGCCGAGGAGATCCGGCGCGTGGTCAAGGTGTTCCGCGAGCTGCGCTCGGGCATGACCGACGACGGGCGGACCAAGCTGAAGTCGCCGTCGGGCACGCTGTCGACGGCCGAGGCTATCTCGGTGATCACCAACGGCATCGCGCTGGCGGCGCATTTCGGCGACGGGGTGCTGCGGCCCGCCGATATCGCGGGTGCGGTGCTGGGCGCGGTGGTCAAGGATCCGGTGGCCGACCAAGTGGTGTGGACCGAATACCTGGAGGCCGTGGTGCGGCAGCGGCCGGACTGGGCCGACTTCTACCGGGCCTGCCGCGAGGTGCACGAATGACGGCGGCGGTCGCGGTCGACACCGAGACCCGGGTGTTCGGCATCCGGCACCACGGGCCGGGGTCGGCGCGGTCGCTGGGGCTGGCGTTGGAGCGGTTCCGGCCGGACGCGATCCTCATCGAGGGGCCGTCGGATGCCGATCCGTTGATCGGTTACCTTGCGGCCGAGGGGATGTCGCCGCCGGTGGCCCTGCTCGCCTATCAGCCCGACAGCCCTGCCAAGGCCGCGTTCTGGCCCTTCGCGACGTTCTCGCCGGAATGGATCGCGCTGCGGTACGCGACGGAAAACGGTGTGTCCGTGGGGTTCTGCGATCTGCCCGCCGCCGTCGCGCTGGCGGTGGAGGACGAGCCGGGCGATCGGACCGATCCGCTGGGGATGCTGGCCTCGGCGGCCGGGTACGACGATGCCGAGCGCTGGTGGGACGCGATCATCGAATCCTCCTCGGACGCCGATATTTTCGGTGCGGTCAACGAGGCCATGGGCGCGCTGCGGGAGGACGCCGAGCATCTGGACGACCACACGCTGCGGCGTGAGGCGCACATGCGGCAGATCATGCGGAAGGCGCTGAAGGACGGGGCGCGGCGGCTGGCCGTGGTGTGCGGCGCGTGGCACGCGCCCGCGCTGGAGGGCAAGCTGGGGCCGGCGGTCGCCGATACCAAGCTGCTGAAGGGAATGCCCAAGGTCAAGGCGACTCTGACCTGGGTGCCCTGGACGCATTCGCGGCTGGCCAGCTCCTCCGGGTACGGCGCGGGCATCACCTCGCCCGGCTGGTACCACCACCTGTTCACCGAGACCGAGCAGCCGATCGCGCGCTGGCTGACCAAGGTCGCGGGCACGCTGCGGGCGCACGATCTGCCGGTGTCGAGTGCGCACATCATCGAATCCGTCCGGCTGGCCGAGACTCTCGCGACCCTGCGGGGGCGGCCGCTCGCCGGGCTGTCGGAGGTCACCGAGGCCACGCGGTCGGTGCTGTGCGACGGCGACGAGACGCTGTTGCGGCTGGTCAGCACCGAACTCGTAGTGGGCGAGGCGCTCGGGACGGTGCCCGAGGGGACGCCGACCGTGCCGCTGGAGGCGGATCTGCGGGCGCAGATCAAGACGCTGCGCCTGAAGCAGCAGGCGCTGGAGCGCACCCTCGATCTGGATCTGCGCACCGACGGCGGGCTGGCGAGATCGCGGCTGCTGCACCGGCTTCGGCTGCTCGGCATCGAATGGGGGCGGCTGACCGACAGTCAGGTGCGAAGTACCGGGACCTTCCGGGAGACGTGGACGCTGCGCTGGCGGCCGGAGCTGGCGATCTCGATCGTCGAGGCGTCGCGCTGGGGCACCACCCTGCGGTCGGCGGCCGAGGCGAAAGTGCTTGACCTCGCGTCCGATTCGGAGGCCACGGTCGGCAAGGTGGCCAACGTGCTGGAGGAGGCGCTGCTGGCCGATCTCGGCGGGGCCACCGACGGGCTGATCGCGCGGCTGGAATCGGTTGCGGCGCTGGATCATGACGTCACGCATCTGATGGCGGCGCTGCCGGGGCTGCTGCGGATCGCCAGGTACGGCGATGTGCGCGGCACCGACAGCGCGGCGCTGACCCGGGTGGCGGACAGTCTGCTGGTGCGCAGCTGCGCCGGATTACCCGGGGCCGTCACGGGATTGGACACCGACTCTGCCAACGCGCTACGCGAAAAGATCGACGCCGTGCATCTGGCGCTGTCGGCGCGCGACGATGAATGGGCCACCGGCACTTGGCTGTCCACGCTGGAGACCCTTGCCGATCGCGACGATGTGAACGGCGGGATCGTCGGGCGGGCGGTGCGGCTGCTCTGCGATGCCGAGCGCATCTCCGCCGAGGAGTCCGGTCGCCGACTATCGGCGGCCCTGTCGGTCGGCCGGACGGCTCCCGACAAGGCGTCGTGGATCGACGGCTTCCTGGGCGGGCGCGGGCTGCTGCTGGTCCACGACCGAAACCTGTTGTCGCTCATCGACGACTGGCTTTGCGGGCTCGAGGAAGCGCAGTTCGTTTCCACCCTGCCGCTGCTGCGCCGGACGTTCGGCGCGTTCGAGTCCGGTGAGCGGCAGGCCATCGGGCAGGCCGTACGGCAGGGCGCGCCAACGGCTTCGGGCAATGGCGGCACCGAATACGACATCGACCGCGGCACGCTCGCCATGCGGGCGGCCATGGAGATCCTGGGGGTTTCGGCATGAACGAGGTAGACGAGAACCAGTCCCGGCGTTGGCGTCTGGTGCTCGGGAGCGCAGGTGAGCCCGGACTCGGGGGCGGCGGGCTGGGCAATCCCGACGATCAGGCCATGGATCGGGCACTGGGGGCGCTCTACGACTCCGGCGGGCCGGGCGGCAGCGGGCGGCGTTCGGGCGGGCTCGGGGGTTCCGCCCCGCAGGTGTCGCGGTGGCTGGGCGATATCCGGCGCTACTTCCCCTCGACCGTGGTGGAGGTGATGCAGCGCGATGCCGTGGATCGGCTCAACCTCACCGAATTGCTGCTCGAGCCCGAGCTTTTGGAGGCGGTCGAGCCGGACGTGCATCTGGTGGGGACGCTGCTGAGCCTGAATCGGGTGATGCCCGAGACCACCAAGGCGACCGCGCGCATGGTGGTGGAGAAGGTGGTCAAGGAGATCGAGCGGCGGATCGCGGCGCAGACGGTGGCGGCGGTCGGCGGGGCGTTGAATCGCGCCGCGCGGGTGTCGCGGCCCAAGCTCCGGGACATCGACTGGGACCGCACCATTCGCAAGAATCTCGCGAACTATCTGCCCGAGCATCGGACCGTGGTGCCGGAACGGCTGGTGGGGTACGGGCGCAAGGCGCAGGCGGTCAAGCGGGATGTGGTGCTGGCCATCGACCAGTCCGGGTCGATGGCGTCCAGCGTGGTTTACGCGTCGGTGTTCGGGGCGGTGCTGGCGTCCATGCGGTCGCTGCGCACCTCGCTGGTGGTATTCGATACGGCCGTCGTGGATCTCACCGAGAAGCTCTCGGATCCGGTGGAGGTGCTGTTCGGGACGCAGCTGGGCGGCGGCACCGATATCAATCGGGCCATCGCGTATTCGCAGTCGCTCATCACCCGGCCCGCGGACTCGCTGTTCGTGCTGATCTCGGATCTGTACGAGGGCGGGGTGCGGGCGGAGATGCTGCGGCGCATACGCGCCATGAAGGAGTCGGGCGTCCAGGTCGTGGTGCTGCTGGCGCTCTCGGACGAGGGCGCGCCCGCCTACGACCGCGACAACGCCGCTGCGCTGACGGCCCTGGGTGTGCCCGCTTTCGCCTGCACGCCGGACCGTTTCCCGGACCTGCTCGCGGTGGCGCTGGACCGCGGTGACGTGCAGGCCTGGGCGCATCTGAACGCAGGGTGAGGCCAAGTCAGCGACAATTGAGCGTCATCGGACGCTGATAGGCTGCCTGCTGATTTGTCTGGTGGGCAAATTTGGTTTCGGGAAGTGGGTGTTCGACCTTGCGCTCTGGTGATGTGTTCGCCGGTTACGTCATCGAACGCGAGCTCGGTCGCGGCGGTATGGGCTCGGTGTACCTGGCCAAGCATCCGCGGCTGCCGCGCATGACCGCCTTGAAGCTGCTCAATCAGGAGATGTTCAGCGACGACGAGATTCGGGCCCGCTTCATTCGCGAGGCCGATCTCGTCGCCCGGCTGGACCACCCGAATATCGTCACCGTCTACGACCGGGGTGACGAGGGTGAACAGCTGTGGATCTCCATGCAGTTCATCGACGGAGTGAATGCCTCGTCGATCAGCCCGGGGACCCTGCCGCCGCTGCGCGCCGCCCAGATCATCGGCGAGACCGCGAAGGCCCTCGATTACGCCCATGGTCTGGGCGTGCTGCACCGCGATGTGAAGCCGGCGAATATTCTGCTGGCCCGCTCCTCATCCAAGACCGGCGCGGGCGAGCGCGTTTATCTGACCGACTTCGGCATCGCCCGGCTGCGCGACGACACCGGCCATCTCACTCAGACCGGGACGGTCACAGCAACACTGGCCTACGCCTCGCCGGAGCAACTGACCGGAGCGGCCCTCGACGGTCGCTCCGACCAGTACTCGCTGGCCTGCACCCTGTTCCAACTGCTCACCGGCGCAGTCCCGTTCGAGGGCACCAGCCCGGCGGCCGTAATTCGCGGCCATCTGCAGCAGCCGCCGCCCCCGGCCAGCCCGCGCCGCCAGGCGCTGCCGCCCGCCATCGACGCGGTCCTCAACCGAGCCCTGTCCAAGCGCCCGGCGGACCGCTTCCGCTCCTGCGTCGAATTCGCGACCGCCGCCGAACGCGCGCTGCAGACTCCGCGCCCGGCCGCCCCGCCGCGTCCGCCGACCCCGGCGCATCCCCAGCCGATCGTCGCGCCGCGCCCGCCGACCCCGGTGCGGCCACAGCCGGTGATCCAGCAGGCGCCCACCCCGACCTACCCGGTTCGTCCGCAGTCGATGCCGTCCTATCCGCATCAGCCGATTCAGAATCAGCCGATCTCCACCCCGGCGTATCCGAGTCAGCAAATGCCGCAGACCAATTACCCGCCGCGCACCGTTCCGCCGCCCACTTACACGCCCCCGCAGAAGAATTCGAGCACGACCGCGTGGCTTATCGCCGCCATCGTCACGGTGCTGGTTATCGTCATCATCGTGATCGCGGTGATCATCAGCAGCAGTAAGTCCAAGGCGATTTCTCCCCAGCACCCCGACACCATCGTCACCTCGGCGTTGGTGATCTCTGGCGGTACATACGAGTAAGGAGTTCACCGTGGCGTACGTCGTGGATTTCAAGAACGTGTCGACCGTCGGTCTGGAGTCCTCGCCGGTGGCGGATGCGCTGGCCGGGTTGCGGGCGAACGAGGCGCGGTACTTCAAGAACAAGTACGACCACGACTTCACGGTGGTGCCCGCCGACGAGGCCAAGGACTCCATCGATTGGGTAAATCGAATTCTCGCGGCGGAGAAGGATCTCGTCATCGAGTCCCCGCCGCTGGAGGTTTCGGCCTTCAAGGTCGAGAACATCCGGTGGACCTACGTGTTCTACCAGAGCGGTCTGTCGATCAATGTGATGTACACCGAGGACGACCCGAAGAAGCGAGCCGTCGGCTTCAAACTCTCCGACGGCATGGAAGTCCCGGCCGAACTCGACTCCCGCTTCAAATTCGCGAGGCAGAAGTCCAAGCTGGCCGGGACCATTCGGGGCAGCTACTTCGTCATCAAGCAGGAATGGTGACCTGCTGATTCCGTCGGGCCGGTGAGCGGAAGGTCGCCAGGGCGAGCGCCGCGGCGGCTACTCCGATGACGGCGGCCGCGAGGAAGGCGGCCGAGAAGCCGTCGGTCAGGGCGGCCTTGTCGCCGAGCTCGTCGGCACCTGCCTGAGCGGCGATGGCGGTGACCACGGCCAAGCCGAGCGCGGAACCGATCTGGTATCCGGTGTTCACGATGCCCGAGGCGAGCCCGCCCTCCTGCGGCGGTGCGGCGGAGATGGCCGTCTGCAGGGTGGGGATGAAGGCCAAGGACATGCCGAGGGCGGCGACCAGCGACCCGGGCAGGACGTCGACCCAGAAGTTGCCGTCGGGTCGGATGAACGACAGCCACACCAGTCCGGCCGCCAAGAGCAGCAGTCCGGCGATGGTCATGGTGCGAGCGCCGAAGCGCGCGAACAGTTTCGGCGAGATGGCGATCATGCCGACCATGATCAGCGCGGTCATCGGCAGCAGCGCGGCGCCGGACGGGAACGCCGAGTACCCGAGCACCTGCTGCAGATACAGGTTGAGGAAGAACCACATCGGCACCCACGCCGCACCCAGCAGCACCTGAGCGAGATTCGCCGCGCCCAGATCCGGCGCACGGAAGATGGCCAACGGCATCAGCGGTTCCTTGCGACGCGCCTGAATGGCGACGAACGCGCCGAGCAGGATCACGGCCGCGGCCAGCACCAGCCAGGTCGTGGCCGAGGCCCAATCCGCGCGCACCACACCGAATACCGCAGCACCGAGGCCGAGCGTGGCTGTCACCGCGCCGAGTACATCAACTCGGGCATTCGGAGCCATCGCACCGTCCGGAACCAGCGCCGGCGCCGCCAGCAGCGCCACCACGGCGATCGGGATATTGATGTAGAAAACCCAAGGCCACGAAGCGTATTGGGTGATGAGACCGCCGAGGAACACACCGGCGGTACCACCCGCGGGCGCGGCCGCACCGTATACCGCGAACGCCTTGGTCAACTCGCTCGGATTACCACCGAACAGCATCATGAGCAGCGTCAATGCCGAGGGCGCGATAAGCGCCGCACCCGCACCCTGCACGCCGCGTCCGATCAGCTCGACCGCGGCATTCCCGGCCAGTCCGGCCACCAGCGATCCGACACCCAGTACGCCCCAGCCGATCTGGAAGATCCGGCGCGCCCCGACAATGTCGGACAGCTTGCCGCCGAGCAGCAGCAGGCCGCCGAAGACCACAACGTACGCATTGAACACCCACGACAGATTCCCCTGCGAGAACCCCAGATCATCCTGCATCTTCGGCAGCGCGACACCGATGATCGACGTGTCCATGATGACCATGAACTGAGCAAGAGCAATGAGCCCCAAGGCAATCCACCGCCGCGACGCAGGCGGCGCAGCATTCGAGATGGACATAGAAATCACTCCCCTGACGAAGAGATCGGGCCGCCGAGCGACCACCGAAAGTTCCAACTCGATATTGATACCCCCAGGGGGTACCTAGAGAACAGACATAACCCATGTGACACTTTTCATACCCCCAAGGGGTATGTCGAAGCCCTGACCGAGGAGTATCAGATGAGAGCGGAGGGAAGCCCGCTGTCGTAGATCGCCAAGACGTCGGTCGCGCGGCCGAGCGCCTCTACGACGACTTGCGCTGGGGCGCGGTGCAATTCCGGATAGTCGATCTCACCGAGACCGGGATCGACGGGAAAGGCAAGAACCTCGTCACCGAGCGAGAATTCGGCCGAGATGTCAACCCGATTCCCGCGCGGATCCTGCCGATGCCACCCCCCATCGAGATACACCGCCACCAACCCATGCAGCACATGCCCCTCCCCATGCGTCAACCGCTGATAGCAAAGCGCAGTAGGAATCCCCTGCCCCCGCAAAACCGCCGCCAGCAGATGCGATTTCGCATAACAAAGCCCCACCCGCTGCTCGAGCACCTCGGACGCCCGCAACGTCACCCGCGAATCCCGCACATCATACGAATGCCCCACCGCATCCCGAACCCACTCGAAAGCCCTTCGAGCACAGTCGATCTCACCACCGGACCCCCGCCACAACTCATCCCCGAGCGCCCGCACAGCCGGATGATCAACCTCGACGATCGCGCCCCCACCGAGATAGTCCGAGGGCGCGAATTCCAGCATGCTTCCCCAACTC
>NZ_BAAFGR010000109.1:0-28243 GCF_041154655.1 Nocardia sp. JMUB6875 | reverse complement strand
GGTGAGGGCGGTGCGGGCGGCCGCGGCGAATTCGCCCGCGGTCGGGAAGCGTTTTGTCGGGTCCTTGTCCAGGGCCCGGATGATGGCGGCGTCGAGCTCGGCGGGCAGGCTCGGATCGGTATCGGTGAGATGCGGCGGGTCGAAGGAGAGGTGGGCGTGCATCTGGCCGGGCGCGTCCTCGGCGGGGAAGGGTCTTCGGCCGATGAGGGCCTCGTAGAGCACGCAGGCCAGCGAATAGATGTCCGAGCGCGGCGTGGCCGTGCCCGTGAATCGTTCCGGCGCCATGTAGGCGGGCGTCCCGATGACCAGACTCGCACCGGTGATGGTGGACTGCCCGATCTGCTGCGCGGTGCCGAAGTCGATGAGATAGGTGAACCCGCTCGGCATCACGATGATGTTGGAGGGCTTGACATCCCGGTGCAGCAGCCCGCTCCGGTGCGCCTCGTCCAGGGCGGCCGCGGCCTGCGACACGATGTCGACGGCCATGACCGGCGGCAGCGCCCCGCGCAGGCGCAGCAGCTTGCCCAGGTCGGAGCCGTCCACGAAGGCCATATCGATGAACAGCTGCCCGTCCTCCTCGCCGAAGGTGTGGATGGGCACCACGTGTGGTTCGCGCAACCGGGCCGCCATGCGCGCCTCGCGCTGGAATCGTCGCCGGTAGACGTCGTCGGCGGCGAGCTCGCGCGCCAGCAGTTTCACCGCGACCGTGCGGTCGGTGCGCGTGTCATGGGCCTGCCACACCTGCCCGGTTCCGCCATTGCCCAGCAGGTTTTCGAGTCGGTAGGGACCGAACCGCCTGTCCCCCATGGGAAGTCCTTTCGTGCCGGGAATCGTCTTCCCCTGGGCACTACCCCCGAAAGGTCGCAGTGTTCATGCGGGTCGGTTTTTCACGGGGACGGGCCCGGATTCGTCGACCCGGCGCGGGCTCAGCGCGGTCCGCGGGGATGATCCGGGTGCTTGCCGCCGCCGGGCTTGGGCACCGGCAGCGGGATCGCGGGAATCGTCCAGGGCAGGGGCGGCAGGGTCGGCACGGTCCACGGCGGCAGCGCCGGGGCGGCGGTCTCGGGGACTACCGGCTCCTCGGGCGGCGGGGCGTCCGTCGTTTCCGGTGGCTGCTCGACGGGCTGTGCCGTGGTCGGCGGAATCGTTTGCGGTAGCTGCGTTCTCGCGTTGAAGGTGGCCGGAATCCGCTCCCGATCGGGCTCGGATTCCGCGGTGCGCCCGGTGAACCAGGCCGTCCCGATCGCGACCGCCGCCACCGCGATGAGCAGCCCGGCCGCGGTGAGCGCGCGCCGTTCGGTCCATTGCCGACGCGGCGGCGCGGCCGCGAGGGCCGGGCTCGCCGCGAGGCGCGGGTTCGTCGGCAGCGCAATGGTTCGCGTGTCGGTGCCGGGCTCGGAGCGTGCGGCCCGCAGTGCGGTCCGGAGCTCGGCCGGGAGCGCCGGGATCACCACGGTCGCCCCGTCGCCGGTCAGCGCGGCGCGCGCGGCCGCGGCGAATTCACCCGCGGTGGCGTAGCGTTCGCCCGGATTCTTGGCGAGGCCGCGGGCGATCACCGCGTCCAGGGCCGCGGGCACCGCGGGCGCCAGTGTCGAGGGGGGTTCCGGGGTGCGTTCCAGATGGGCGCGCATGAGCTGGGCCGGATTGCGCAGCCGGAAAGGCCGTTCGCCGGTGAGGCATTCGTAGAGGACGCAGGCCAGCGAGTAGATGTCGGATCGGGTCGAGACGGTGCCGTCGAAGCGCTCGGGCGCCATGTAGGCGGGAGTGCCGACCAGCATCCCGGCCTGGGTGATGGCGGTCTGCCCGTCCTGCAGGGCGGTGCCGAAATCGATGAGATAGGCGATGTCGTCGGGGGCGACGATGATGTTCTGGGGCTTGACGTCCCGATGGATCAGTCCGGCGGCGTGCGCCTCGTCCAGTGCCGTGGCGATCTGGGCGATGAGGTCGACGGCCGCGTCGGGGGCCATCGGGCCCTCCCATTCCAGCAGCGCCTCGATGTCGAGGCCGTCGACGAACTCCGAGTCGATGAACAGCCGCCCCTCGAGCTCACCGTAGGTGTGCACCGCCACCACGTGCGGTCCGTGCAGCAGTGAGGCGGCCCGGGCTTCGCGCTCGAAGCGGCGGCGGTATTCGGGATCGGCGGTGAGCACGGGCGCCAGCACCTTGAGCGCGACGGTGCGGTCCGCCACGGTGTCGTGCGCACGCCATACTTCCGCCGACCCGCCGCTGCCGAGCAGTTCGTCGAGGCGGTATCGGCCCAGGTAGCCATCCCCCAACGGAATTCCTCTCGTCACACTGGGGGACTACCTTAGCGAACCGAACTTGTTTGAATCGTGCACAACGCTTATATCGGTGGGCACGAATCCGCCGTGGCGGGTGCGCACGAATCCGCGTGCGATCAGACGGTTTGCAGGACGCCGCGC
Organism: Nocardia sp. JMUB6875; assembly: GCF_041154655.1. Classification (NCBI taxonomy): domain Bacteria; kingdom Bacillati; phylum Actinomycetota; class Actinomycetes; order Mycobacteriales; family Nocardiaceae; genus Nocardia; species Nocardia sp. JMUB6875. The sequence goes on along the minus strand of NZ_BAAFGR010000109.1, from coordinate 25,820 downwards.
GCGGCTTCCCGGGCCAGCATCCGGTCGCGCTGCTCCTCGAACTTGAGCACGTCCTGCCCGAGTTTGTCCATGTAGGCGGCCAGCTCGTCGCGCGCCTTCTCCCCGCGCGGGCCGAAGTCGTTGCGCTCGAAGACGTTCCAGTTCTTGAGCACCGGAGCGACCACCTCGTCCAGATGCTGGCGCAGGTCGTAGATGCCGTGCTTGGCCATCATGACGCCGTTGCGCCGCCAGTTCGGCATGCCGTGGCCGGGCATCACGAAGTTGGTGAGCACCTTGGTGACCGCCTCGATGGCCTGGTCGGGCACCAGGTCCAGGCCGGCGCCGCACAGGGTGCGGTAGAAGATCATGTGCAGGTTCTCGTCCGCGGCGATGCGCTGCAGCATGCGGTCGGCGACGGGGTCGTTGCACACCCGGCCGGTATTGCGGTGCGAGACACGGGTGGCCAGTTCCTGGAATGTCACGTATGCGACGTTCTCCAGGAATCCGCCCCAATCATCCGGGGACTGCGCGCCATTGGTCATGTGGATCATTCGCGCCTCTTCCAGCGCCACCGGATCCACGCCGCGCGTCACCACCAGATAATCGCGCATGACGATGCCGTGCCGGTTCTCCTCGGCGGTCCAGCGGCCGACCCAGGTGCCCCAGGCGCCGTCCTGCGAGAAGTTCTCGGCGATCTCGCGGTGATAGCTGGGCAGATTGTCCTCGGTGAGCAGATTGGTGATCATCGCGATCTTGGCGACTTCGCTCAGCCTGGATTGCGAGGGATCCCAATCCTCGCCGCCCATGGCGGCGAAATTGCGGCCCTCGTCCCAGGGCACGTAATCGTGGGGGTGCCATTCCTTGGCCATCGACAGATGGCGGTTCAAATTCGCCTCGGCGACGGGTTCGAGCTCATGGAGAATCTGATACTGCGTCAACTCGCGGGTCACACACGCCTCCTGTGTCATGCACACCGGGTAGATCCAGAACGGTCTTGCTCGGGACAAGCGAAGGTCTTGCGGTACAACTCGGAAGTAAAAGGCAACACGTGGGAGCCGATCGTACCGGCAACCGCACGATTGTGCCCTGGGCCGCAGGTCGGCGTGAGGCATTCCGGCATCTCCGCGCGATAGGGTTTCTCCCATGGGTTATCCCGAGGAGGCGTTGGCGCCCGAAGAGGTGCTGCTGCTGCACCGCCACCCGCATTGGAAGATGTTGTTCTGGCCCGCTGTGACTTTCATCCTGATCACGGCATTGGCCGGATTCGGCCTGGGAGTCTCGGCGCACAATACCGAGGGCACTCTCCAGACCGGTTTGCTGCTCGGCATTCTGGCGGTGTGGCTGGGTATCGTGCTGTGGCGCAGTCTCGCTCCGCTGATTCGCTGGAAGTCGACGCATTTCATCGTGACCGATCGCCGGGTGCTGATCCGGCAGGGCGTGCTCACCCATACCGGTATCGACATTCCGATGAACCGGATCTCGAATGTGCAGTTCCGCCATGGGCTGTTCGACCGGATGCTGGGCACCGGCACGCTGATCATCGGCTCCTCGTCGGAGGATCCGCTGGAGTACGACGACATTCCGCATGTGCAGAAGGTGCACGCCATGCTCTATCACCAGGTCTTCGATGTGGTGCAGAACAATCCGAACGGCGGCGGGTCATACGGATCCGCGAGCCCGTACCCGTAGTCTTGTTCCGTGACCGCAGTACTGCTGGCCGAAGACGACGAGGCCATCGCCGCGCCGCTGTCGCGGGCGCTGGGCCGTGAGGGTTATTCGGTGACCGTGGAGAGCTATGGCCCCGCCGTGCTGGAGCGGGCCCTCGAAGGCGGTCACGACCTGCTCATTCTCGATCTCGGGCTACCGGGCATGGACGGCCTCGAGGTGTGCCGCCAGGTGCGGGCGCGCGGCGCCGAACTGGCCGTGCTCATGCTCACCGCCCGCACCGACGAGGTGGACTTCGTGGTCGGCCTGGACGCCGGCGCGGACGACTACGTGGGCAAGCCGTTCCGGCTCGCCGAACTGCTGGCCCGGGTGCGGGCGCTGTTGCGGCGCAGCGGAATCGGCGACGAGGCCGTGGAGGTGGGCGGCATCCGCCTGGAACCCGCGGCGCGCCGGGTGCTGGTGAACGGCATCGAGGTGAATCTGGCCAACAAGGAGTACGAGCTGCTGAAGGTGCTCATCGATCGGGCCGGGCAGGTGGTCTCGCGCGAGACCATTCTGCGCGAGGTCTGGGGCGACGCGGATCTGCGCGGCTCCAAGACGCTGGATATGCATATGTCCTGGTTGCGCCGCAAGATCGGCGACGAGGGGCCGGTGGCGGAGCGCCGCATCGTGACGGTGCGCGGCGTAGGCTTCCGGTTCAATACCGACTAGCTCGGCCGCTCGAACCGATCCCTTGTTGTGCTCTTCCGCGCTCGTAAGACTCCCGCAGGCCCGGCGAAGCGAGGCATCTCGACGATGAGACGCAGAATCCTGCTGTCCATGGTGGCCGCGTTGACCCTCACCACCCTGGTTCTCGGTGTGCCCCTGGCGTTCACGGCCTGGCAGTGGGTGGAGGACATCAACCGCAATGAACTGCGCAACCGGCTCGAGCTCATCTCCGAGGAGGTGACGCGGCAGGAGCGCGACGGCATCGTGCAGGGGGACCTGGACACCCGGGCGGTGCGGCTGCTGATTCCGGCCAACGGGCGGCTGACCATCATCTATCCGACCGCGGCGGAGTCCAACAAGCGGATCGATGTCGGCGCGGAGACGGTCGAGGATCCGCTGGCCGAGTCCTGGTCGATGGGCACGGACGGCTCATTGCGGCTCGAAGTGCCCTCGGCCCCAATGCATTCCATGCAGCGGCAGGCGCTGGGCGCGGTGCTGGGCCTGGTGCTCATCTCGCTGGGCGCGGGCATCGCGGTGGCGGTGGTGACCGCGCGCCGGGTGGCCGACCCGCTGCGGGATGTGGCGGCCCGCGCGGCCCGGCTGGCCATGGGCGACTTCCGCGCCGATCCGCGCCGCCACGGCATCACCGAGCTGGATCGCGTCTCGGACGTATTGGATTCGGCGACAGTGGAAATCGCGGGCCGGTTGCAGCGCGAGCACGCGCTCGTCGCCGACGTCTCGCATCAGCTGCGCAGCCGCCTCACGGCCGTGCGCCTGCGGCTGGACGAGCTGTCGGTGAACGACGATCCGGCGGTCGTGCACGAGGCGGAAGAGGCCATGGCGCAGGTGGATCGGCTCACCGACGCCATCGACGAACTGGTGCGCGCCTCCCGCGACGAGGGGGCGGCCGAACGCGATCCGGTGCCGGTGGTCGCCGAATTGCGCAGTGTCGTAGCGGAATGGCGGCATCCCTTCGCCGAGGCCGGACGCAAACTGGTGCTGCTCGGCGACCCGACTCTCAAAGCGCCCGTGACGGGTTCGCGCCTGCGCGAGGCGCTTGCGGTGCTGGTCGACAATGCCCTCATGCACGGCGGCGGCACCTGCACGGTCTCGGTGCGCACGGTCGCGGGCCGCATGGACGACAGCGAACCGCTCGTGGTCGTGGAGGTCGCCGACGAGGGTGACGGTGTCCGAGATGAGCTGGCCCCCCACATCTTCGACCGCGGCTTCTCCGCGGCGGGGTCGACCGGTGTGGGCCTCGCCCTGGCCCGCGCCCTGATCGAAGCCGACGGCGGCCGCCTCGAATTGCAACGCCGCCGCCCGGCCCTCTTCGCGGTCTTCCTCGGCTCCTCCGGCGTCGCCTCCCGCCCGATCGCCGTCGGCACCGAGCCGCGCTGATCTTCTATCCGTTCTCTAACTGTTCGTTAGTCGGCGCTGAGAAGTCGCTTCCTACCTTCGGATTCGTCAGAAGGAAGCGACGAGCGATCGTCGACCAGAGAGCAGGAGATGTCATGCAGAAGCGCACCGTCCGCCGCACCGTCACCGCCGGTGTCCTCGGCGCCGCCGCCCTCGGAGTGCTCGCGATTCCCGCGGTCGCCAATGCCGCGACCCCGGATTCGATTGCGGCGCTGGCGAATACGGGCAGCGCCGGACCGGCGGCCCCGCCCGCGCCCGCGCTCCCCGGCGGCCCGGGCGTCCTGGTCACCCAGGATCAGGACGGCAATGTCACCGTGCGCCCGGCCGAGCCCGGCCAGCCGCTGCCGCCGGGTGCGGTGCCCGCCATCCCGCTGCAGCCGAGTGTGCCCGGGCCGGGCCAGCACGTGATCATCCAGCGCGACGACCACGGCGTCCCCGGTTCACCGTCCGACACCATCGTGGTGAGCCCGGTTCGCTGAGAACGTTCTCTCAGCCTGCGTCAGTATCGTCTGATCTCGTGACGGGTCCCCGGATTCTGGTTGTGGACGACGACGTCAGGGTGCTGGCGTCGGTGGCGCGGGGGCTCCGAATGTCGGGTTTCGAGGTCGAGACCGCGGCGGACGGGGCCGCCGCGCTCCGCCATATCGGCGCCGATGCCCCGCAGGCCATGGTGCTGGATCTGAACATGCCGAATCTGGATGGCGTGCAGGTGGTCACGGCCCTGCGCTCGCTGGGCAACGACATCCCGATCTGCGTGCTGAGCGCCCGTTCCGAGGTCACCGACCGCATCGACGCCCTGGAGGCCGGGGCCGACGACTACCTCACCAAGCCGTTCGATCTGGGCGAGCTGGTCGCCCGCCTGCGGGCCATGCTGCGCCGCGCCCCCGCGCCCGCCCATGTGGCCGACGACCGCATCGTGGTCGGCCCGCTGACCGTGCAGCCGGGCGCCCGCCGGGCCGCCATCGACGGCACGCCCCTCGACCTCACCAAACGCGAATTCGACCTGCTGGCGGCGCTGGCCGCCGCACCCGGCCAGGTCTTCTCCAGAGCCCAGCTGCTGGACCGGGTCTGGGGCTACGACTTCGAGACCCAGACCAAGGTCGTGGACGTGTTCGTCTCCTATCTCCGCCGCAAGATCGAGGACACCGGATGCCCGCGCCTGATCCACACCGTCCGAGGCGTCGGGTTCGTCCTGCGGACCGAGCCGTGAGCCGGATTCGGATGCCGCGTCCGCGGCGGCCGATGTCGCTGCGGGCGCGTGTCGCGTTCGCCAGCGCGGCGACGGCGGCGGTCGTGGTGGCGGCCATGTCGGTGGTGCTGTTCGTCTTCGCACCGACCGATGCGGCGAACCAGACGGGCCGGGTGATCAAGGCGATCGCGCTCAGTCCGGCGCAGCCGCCGCTCTCGATTCCCGCGACGCCGGGCACTCCCGCAGTGCCCGTCCCGGCGCTACCGGCGAGCCCCAAACCGGGCGTGCTCATCACGCGGGCGGATCCGGGCAGTCCGGATATGGAGTACTCACGGACCGTGGCGCTGGACGGCAATCCCGTGGCGGTCACGGTCTCCAATGACGTGGTCTCGGATTCGGCCACGCGGCAGCGGATCCGGATCGTGGCGATCGGTCTGGCCGGGGTGGTACTGGCGGCCCTGCTGGGCTGGTATTTCGCGCATCGGGCGGTGGTGCCGCTGCGGCGCTTGACCGCGGCCACGGCGGGACTGGGGGAGGGGGTGGCCTTGGAGACGCCGCGTCATCCCGTGGCCAGTGAGACAACGGAATTGGCCGAGGCCATGAACACCATGCTCGACCGCATCGCGACCGAGCGGAAGCACACCGACGAAGCCCTGGTCACCGCACGGGATTTCGCCGCCACGGCCGCGCACGAGCTGCGCACGCCGCTGACCGCCATGCGCACCGATCTGCAGGTGCTGCGGTCCCTGCCGGTGTCGGAGCGCGAGCGGGCGGAGATCATCGATGAGATCCTCGCCACCCAGAGTGCCGTCGAAGCAACGCTGTTCGCGCTGGAGCGGCTGGCGGTGGGTGATCTGACCACCGAATCCGATTGGGAGGACCTCGATCTGGGCCAGCTCATCGACCAGGTCGTCGATGACGCGCGGCGGATGCATCCCGGTGTGACCGTGATCGCCGAGGAGGTCGAGCCGATTCGCCTGCGCGGTCTGGCCGCGGGCCTGCGCTCGGTGGTGGAGAACGCCCTCACCAACGCGGTCCGCCACGGCGCGGCCACCCGCATCGAAATAGCGGCGCGGCGAACGGATGATCATGTCGTCCTGACCATCGACGACAACGGCTCCGGCATCCCCGAAGGGGACCGGGAGCGGGTCTTCGAACGCTTCTACCGGGCGAGCGAGACCCCGGGCAGCGGTCTGGGTCTGGCACTGGTGGCGCAGCAGGCCCGCCTGCACGGCGGTACCGCGGCCATTGAGGAAAGTGCGTCCGGCGGTGTCCGCCTGACCGTCACCCTCAGCTGTGGCCCAGCTGTTCCTCGTTCTCGCTGACCAGGTCTTCGAATTCGTCCTGCAGTTCCTGCATTTCGTCCGGAAAGACCCACTTCTTCATGGCGTAGAACCGGAATGCCATTTGCAGCAGGTTGCCGATGATGAACGCGCTGAAGAAGTCGGCGATGTTCTCGACGGTGAAACTCACATTGGGCTGGCGCAGGTCGAACACGTAGCTCGAGACCCACAGCGGCAGCGCGGCCAGGCCGACGCCGATGCCGCTGACCAGGAAGAACAGCAGCGCTTCGTGGTGCTTCTCGCGGCCGCCGCGCTTGTCGAAGGTCCATTCCCGATTCAGGATGTAGGACACGATGACCGCGATGGTGCCCGACAGGATGCGGGCCACGGTCGGCTTGGTGTCCAGGATCGTCCATTTCAGGACGTAGAAAATGCCCAGGTCGATGACGAACGTGGTCGCACCGACAATCGCGAACTTCAGCAGTTCGTAATGGCGGTCCGCGAGGGCCCGCAGCGGTGCGGGCAGGCGATTGACCACTTCGTCGACAAATGACACCCCGCGAGTCTACGTCTCCGGCGCGACGGCTGTCGGCCCGGTACAAATAGGGGCAGATACCTGTCACGCGACCCGCCGGTCAGAACCCGATGGGTGTCATGACAACATGGTGCAGCGTGAGCGCCCGTTCCTTCGATTCCTCCGCGATGCCGACCGTCACCATGATCGGCGGTGGCCAGCTCGCGCGCATGACCCATCAGGCGGCCATCGCGCTGGGCCAGCGGCTGCGCGTGCTCGCCGAGCGTCCCGACGATCCGGCCGCCCAGGTGACGCCGGACGTGGTGTTCGGCCACCACGACGATCTGGCCGCGCTGCGCAAGGCCGCGACGGGGTCGCACGCGCTGACCTTCGATCACGAGCATGTGCCGACCGAGCACCTCGAGGCGCTCATCGCCGAGGGCGTGAACGTGCAGCCGCCGCCGTCGGCGCTGATCTTCGCCCAGGACAAGCTGCGCATGCGCCGCAAGCTGGCCGAGCTGGGCGTGCCGATCCCGGCCTACACCGAGGTGACTTCCGTCTCCGATGCCGTGGCGTTCGCCGACGAGCACGGCTGGCCCTTCGTGCTCAAGGCCGTGCGCGGCGGCTACGACGGCCGCGGCGTGTGGATGCCCGCCGATGCCGCCGAGGCCGTTACGATCATCGAAGACCAGCTGGCGCACGGCGTCTCGCTCATGGCCGAGGCCAAGGTGGATCTGAAGCGGGAGCTGTCGGCCATGGTGGCGCGGTCGCCGTTCGGTCAGGCCGCCGCCTGGCCGGTGGTGGAGACCGTGCAGCGCAATGGCCAGTGCGCGGTGGTCATCGCGCCCGCTCAGAACCTGTCCGAGGCCAAGGCCACCGAGGCCGAGGCGCTCGCGCTGCGGCTGGCCGCCGAACTCGGCGTCACCGGCGCGATGGCGGTGGAGCTGTTCGAGACCCACACCGGCGAGCTGCTCGTCAACGAACTCGCCATGCGCCCGCACAACTCCGGCCACTGGGGCATGGACGGCGCCTGCACCGGTCAGTTCGAACAGCACCTGCGCGCGGTCCTCGACTATCCGCTCGGCAGCACCAAGCCGCTGGCCCCGGTCACCGTCATGGCCAATATCCTGGGCGCCCCGCAGGCCCCCGAGATGTCCATGGACGAACGCCTGCACCATCTTTCGGCCCGGCTCCCCGAGGCGAAGGTGCACCTGTACGGCAAGGGCGAGCGCCCCGATCGCAAGATCGGGCACATCAATATCCTCGGCGACGACCCCGCCGAGACCCGCGAAAAGGCCGAGCGCGCGGCACATTGGATGTCGCACGCCGTTTGGACCGACGGATGGGATCCGCATCATGACTGAATCTGCCCAGGTCGGCCTCATCATGGGCTCCGACTCCGACTGGCCCACCATGGAGGCCGCGGCGGAGGCCCTCGCCGAATTCGGCATCCGCTTCGAGGTCGGCGTCGTCTCCGCCCACCGCACCCCGCAGCGCATGCTCGACTACGCCAAGAACGCGGCGGACCGCGGCATCAAGGTCATCATCGCGGGCGCGGGCGGCGCCGCCCACCTGCCGGGCATGGTCGCCTCGGCCACCCCGCTCCCGGTCATCGGCGTCCCGGTCCCGCTGAAGTACCTCGACGGCATGGACTCCCTGCTCTCGATCGTCCAGATGCCCGCGGGTGTCCCGGTCGCCACCGTCTCCATCGGCGGCGCCCGCAACGCGGGCCTGCTCGCGGTCCGCATCCTCGCCTCGGCCGACCCCGAATTGCGTTCCCGCATGGAGCGTTTCCAGGCCGGTCTGGAACAGATGGTCCTGGAGAAGGACGAAGCCCTCCGCACCAAGCTCCTGGGCTAGCGTGACCGCCGGTCATCGGGCGCTACCGTTGTCGGATGCCCAATGACCAGCCTGTGCGGCTGCGCGCCGACGCGGATCCGACCGAACGACGCCTGACCGTGGTGGATCAGGCGTTGCGGTTGTTCGCCGAAAAGGGTTACGAGGCAACGACCGTGGACGAGATCGCGGAGGCGGCGGGGATATCGCGGCGGACGTTCTTCCGGCAGTTCCGGTCCAAGGAAGACGTGGTCTTCGCCGATCACGAGTCGCAGCTGGCGCGGGCACGGGCCTTTCTGGATGCGGCGCAGGGGGATCCGTGGGATGCCGTGTGCGAGGCCGTGGTGGAGGTGTTCGAGCGCTTCACGCAGTGGCGGGAGATCGCGGCGCGGCGGTATCGGGTGGTGCGGCAGGTGCCGACGCTGCGGGAGCGGGAGATCGTGACGGTCTTCCGGTACGAGCGGTTGTTCACCGACTACCTGCGCCGGAGCTTGCAGGGGACCTCGGATCTGGCGTTGGTGCAGTTCACCGCGGCGGTGACGGCGACGCACAACTATCTGCTGCGGCGGATGGTGCGCGGGGAGTCGCAGGCGAGTCCCGCGGATCTGCGCACGGCGCTGGCGGAGATTCCGCGCGGCGGCCGCGAGAGTGCCGCCGCCTCGGCGCAGATGGTGGTCGCGGTGTTCCCCCGTGATCTCTCACCCCGGCAGGTCGCCGATCTTCTCGAGCGTCGGCTCGATACCCTCTAGGCATTACCCGGCGCCTCTCGTGACACTCGGTGCCATGCTTGTGTGACGAAATACCCGCACGTGGCCGCGTTATCTCGACGTATACTCGGCTTCGACTGGCACTGAGTGCCGTACCGACGACCAGGAGAGACACCTCATGGCGGGCAACCCCGACTTCAATCTGTTCCAGCTCGAGGACTTCCACCACGAGCTGCGTGAGGCCATTCGCGGCCTGTCCGAGAAGGAAATCGCGCCCTACGCCAAGGACGTCGACGGCAACGCCCGCTTCCCCGAGGAGGCGCTGACCGCCCTCAACGCGGCCGGCTTCAACGCCGTCCACGTGCCCGACGCCTACGGCGGCCAGGGCGCGGACTCGGTCGCCACCTGCATCGTGATCGAGGAAGTGGCCCGCGTCTGCGGTTCCTCCTCGCTCATCCCCGCGGTCAACAAGCTCGGCACCATGGGCCTGATCCTGAAGGGCTCCGAGGAGCTCAAGCAGAAGGTGCTGCCGGACATCGTGAACGGCGAGATGGCCTCCTACGCGCTGTCCGAGCGCGAGGCCGGTTCCGACGCCGGCTCCATGCGCACCCGCGCCCGCCGCGACGGCGACGACTGGGTCATCAACGGCTCCAAGTGCTGGATCACCAACGGCGGCAAGTCCTCCTGGTACACCGTCATGGCGGTCACCGATCCGGAGAAGGGCGCCAACGGCATCTCCGCGTTCATGGTGCACAAGGATGACGAGGGCTTCGTGGTCGGCCCGCTGGAGCACAAGCTCGGCATCAAGGGCTCCCCGACCGCGGAGCTGTACTTCGAGAACTGCCGGGTCCCCGCGGACCGCATGATCGGCGCCGAGGGCACCGGCTTCAAGACCGCCCTCGAGACCCTCGACCACACCCGCCCGACCATCGGCGCCCAGGCCGTCGGCATCGCCCAGGGCGCCCTGGACGCCGCGATCGCCTACACCAAGGACCGCAAGCAGTTCGGCAAGACCATCGCGTCCTTCCAGAACACCGAGTTCATGCTGGCCGATATGGCCATGAAGATCGAGGCCGCCCGCCTCATGGTCTACACCTCGGCCGCCCGCGCCGAGCGTGGCGAGAAGAACCTCGGCTTCATCTCGGCCGCCGCCAAGTGCTTCGCCTCCGACGTGGCCATGGAGGTCACCACCAACGCCGTCCAGCTCTTCGGCGGCGCCGGCTACACCACCGACTTCCCGGTGGAGCGCATGATGCGCGATGCCAAGATCACCCAGATCTACGAGGGCACCAACCAGATCCAGCGCGTCGTCATGTCGCGTCAGATCCTGCGCTGAGGCATTCGCGGATCCCGCGCCGAGGTATTCGGCGAATTCATAAGCCCCGGAGGCGGTTCCGAGTTTCGGCTCGGACCGCCTCCGGGCGTCTGCGGGTTCGCCGTGTCAAGGCGTCTTTCGGGCGGTAGCCACAATGTGTGGTGCATCACACTGAAATGTTTATTATTAACAGCTAACTGAGGGCCTCGTGTGGGAGCCGCCAAAGGGGCCCCGGGCTCGCTGCTGCCGTGTGCGCCAAGATCATTCGGAGTGGGCCGGTGCAGGCCGCGTGCCGCGCGGTGTGGACTCGCCCCCGCGGGCGCGCCGAAATCTGTTCGGTAGCTGGAGAATTGCCTGGGTAGATGGTTCGCCGCCGATGTGCGGCGGGGTTGTTCGCCGGAATGTTTATTTACGGCTTCCTCAGGTAAAGCACGGGTTTGAGGACTGTTCGGGTGGGGATGCCGGGGGCACTATGGAGCCATGGCCGGAGTCGAAATCAACGACACCTTCGTCCGGCGCACGTTGGCTGACGGACGGGTGGAAGAGGTCGCGTGGACGGAACTGGCAGAGGTGCGGATCATTACGGCGGCGGACGGGCCGTTCGCCGGGGATGTGTTCTTCGTATTGATCGGGTCCACCGGTAAGGGTTGCGTGGTCCCGTATTCGGCGGCCGACACGGCGTTCCTGGCGAAGCTGCAGTCGCTGCCGGGGTTCGACGACGCCAAGGTGAGCGAGGCGATGGTGGGCAGCGCCGACCGCCACTTCCGGGTCTGGCAGCGCCACCACGCGCCGCGCGCGAACTAGCGCGAATCAGCCCACCAGGTCGGCGTATTCGGGGTGCTCGCCGATGTACTTCTCGACGTACCAGCAGGTGGGGATGATCGAGAAGCCTTCGGTGCGCGCGTCGTTCAGCGCGAACTCGACGACCTGCGCGGCCACGCCGCGGCCCCGGAACTCGGGAAACGTGAGGGTGTGCTGGATGTCGCGGACCTTGCGGTCGCCGTCGACCCGCTCCGCGTAGTCGGCGTAGCCCGCGAGGGTGCCGTCGAGATAGATCTCGTAGCGGGTCGCGTCGGCATTGTGTTCCAGCTTCGTGCTCATGACCGGTGTGAACTCCCTGGTGATGTGGATTGTTCCTAGAGGACCGCGCCCGGGTTGAGTATCCCGTGCGGATCCAGCGCATTCTTGATGCGGCGAGTGAGAGCCATCACGTCGGGGCCGAGTTGATCGGGCAGCCACGGCTTCTTCAGCCGCCCGACGCCGTGCTCGCCGGTGATGGTGCCGCCCAGTCCGATGGCCAGGTCCATGATTTCGCCGAACGCGAGGTGCGCGCGCTCGGATTCGTCCGGATCGGCCGGATCGTGCACGATCAGCGGGTGGGTGTTGCCGTCGCCCGCGTGCGCGATGACGGAGATGAGCACCCGGCGGTGGGCGGCGATCTCGGCGATGCCCGTCACCAGGTCGCCCAGCCGGGGGAGCGGGACGCCCACGTCCTCGAGCAGCAGCGGCCCTTTGCGTTCCACGGCCGGAATGGCGAATCGCCGTGCCGCGCAGAACGCCTCGCCCTCGTCCGGGTCGTCGGTGCGGAAAGCCTCTGTCGCCCCGGCCTTTTCGCAGGCGGCCAGCATGATGTCGGCCTCGTGTCCGGCGTGCTCGCCGGGTGCGTCGGAGCGCGCCACCAGCAGGCCCGCCGCCTCCCGGTCGAGGCCCATGCGCAGCTCGTCCTCGACGGCGTTGATGGCGACCGAATCCATGAATTCCAGCATGGAGGGCCGCAATTGGCCGGTGATGGCCAGGATGGCGTCGGTCGCCGCGGTCAGTGTCGGGAAGGTGGCGACCACCGTGGACTGCGGCGGCTGTGCGGGCAGCAGCCGCAGCGTCAGTTCGGTGATGATGCCCAGCGTCCCCTCGCTGCCCACGAACAGCTTGGTCAGCGACAGCCCGGCGGAGTCCTTGAGCCGCGGCCCGCCCAGCCGCACCGCGGTCCCGTCGGCGAGCACGACCTCCATGCCGAGCACGTAATCGGTTGTGACGCCGTACTTCACGCAGCACAGCCCGCCCGCGTTGGTCGCCGCGTTCCCGCCGATCGAGCAGATCTCGAACGACGACGGATCCGGCGGATACCACAGCCCGCGCTCGGCCACGGCCTGCTTCACCTCGGCATTGAGCAGGCCGGGCTGCACCACGGCGGTCCGCGTGACGGTGTCGACGGTGATGTCTCGCATCTTCTCGGTGCTCAATACGAGCGCCCCGTTCTGCGCGGTGGCCCCGCCCGAGAGCCCGGTCCCCGCCCCGCGCGGCACGATCGGCACCCGATGCTCGTGCGCCCACCGCACGGTCGCCGCGACCTGTTCGGTGGTCAGTGGCCTGACCAGTGCGAGCGCGATCCCGGCATCGGGATCCAGCGCCCGATCCTGCCGATATCCGTTCAACACATCCGGATCGGTCACCACCATGCCCTCGGGCAGCAGACCGCGCAGTCCGTCGAGATCGATGTCCACAAAGCCGAAACTACGGGTTCCGGCCGCATTTGTCCGGAACCCGCAGCTTCTGTGTGAATGATGCTCAGTGAGCGGGAGCGGCCTTCGGCAGCGCCAGCGCCGCCGTGAGCACGACCGCCAGCACCGCGAACCCGCCCAGCGAGGCCATCTCCATGGCGTTCACGTACCCGCCGGTGCTGTGGTCGGCCCCCAGCGCGCTGAAGAAGATCACCCCGAGAACCGTTGCCCCGATGGCGTTTCCGAACTGCTGCGAGGTGGTCAGCACCCCCGCCGCCATGCCCGCCTGCCGCGCCGGAATCCCCGACGACAGCACCGCCCCGACGACCGACGGAATGGTCAGCCCGTTCCCGGTGCCGACGATCATCATCCCCGGGATCAGCGCGAGCGCGGTGACATCGGACCCCATCCCGAACAGCACCCCGAGCGTGATCGCCAGCCCGGTGAGACTGGTCAGCGTCCCGACCACCATCACCCGGTTCCCGATCCGCGCCGCCACCCGCGGCGCGAGCAGGAACGAGCTCCCCGCGAAGCACAGCCCCAGCGGCGCGAACGCCAATCCCGCGGTGAGCGGCGACAATCCGAGCCCGTTCTGCAGCATGAGGGTCAGGCACAGCATGAATCCGGCGAAGAAGGTCAGGTACCCGCCCGCGATCACCAGCCCGAGGCTGAATCCGCGTTCGCGCACCATGCCGGTGTCGAGCACCGGTTCACCGCCGCGCGCCGTCAGCCGGTTCTCGTAGCGCAGGGTGAGCAGCAGCACCGGGATCGAGGCCAGCATGCTGATCCAGGTCCACACCGGCCAGCCCTCGGGACGGCCCAGCGTGATCGGCACCAGCAGCAGCGCCAGTGCGGCCGAGATGCCCAGCGCGCCAATCGGATCCAGCTTCGGCCGGTGCGTCTGCTCGTGCCGGGGCAGCCAGCGCGCCGCCAGCACCGCCGCGACCAGTCCGATCGGCACATTGATGTAGAAGATGCTGCGCCAGCCCCAGCCGAACAGGTCGAGGTCGAGCAGCACGCCGCCGAGCACCTGGCCCGACACCGCGCCGAGCCCGATGGTGGCGCCGAAAGCCGCCATGGCCCTGGGCCGTTCGCGCGGCGGGAACAGGGTGTTGATGAGGGCCAGCATCTGCGGCACCATCAGCGCCGCGGTGGCGCCCTGCAGGACGCGGAAGGCGACCAGCGCCCAGGCATTCGGCGCGAGCCCGCACAGCAGCGAGGCGGCGGTGAAGGCGAGCATGCCGATCACGAAGAGCCGTCGGTGTCCGTGCAGGTCGCCGAGTCGGCCGCCGGTGATCAGGCCCGAGGCGTAGGCGAAGCCGTAGCCGCCGACGATGAGTTCGAGCGCGGCTTCACCGGCGTGCAGGTCGTGTTGCAGCGAGGACGCGGCGACGTTCACGACGAACCAGTCGAACATCGCCATGAACATGGCGCTGAGGATGACGGGCAGGGCGCGCCAGCGGGCGGCGAACTCGAGCGGCGCTACGGGCACCGCCGCGGCGGGCCGATTTTCGAGTGTGGTCACGTCGTTCTCCCGAACGTGAAGGGGGCGGAGGAGGCGTGGCGCGCCTTTGCGCCGAGGCTCGAAGCATGTAACTAACCGGTTGGTTACAGTTATTCCATCGATCCCCGCCACTTGTCAACCAGTTAGTTGGTTACCATCGATGGCATGGCAGGCACCAGGGACCCCGAGGCGACGAAGGCGCGCATCTTCGAGGCCGCGACCGCAGAATTCGCGCAATACGGGATCGCCGGCGCGCGCGTCGACCGCATCGCCCGCAATGCCAAGGCCAACAAGCAGCTCATCTACGCTTACTTCGGCGACAAGGAGAAGCTGTTCCACCAGGTCCTGGAGAAGACCATGCTGGCGGTCGCCGGTTCGGTCACCACCGATATCGAGGATCTCGACGCCTGGATCGACCAGCACATCGACTACCACCGCGAGCATCCGGAACTGCTGCGCCTGTTGCAGTGGGAGGCCCTGGAACTGGGCCGGGAGAACGCCTCGGCCGGCGAATTGCGTTGCGGCCGTTACCTGGAGAAGCGCCAGAAGGTCGAGGTGGCGCAGGCCAAAGGCCTGATGCGCGCGGACATGCCCGCCGGGCAGATCCTCATGCTGCTCATGTCGATGATCAACTACCCCTTGGCGGTTCCCCAGGTCGCCGAGTTCACCCTCGGCCCCGATATCGATCCGGAGGCGCAGCGCGCCTGGATCAAGGACGCCATCCGCCGCATCGTGGCCCCGCCGGACGTTCCGGGGACCGGCCCGGACACCGAGGCGTAACCGCTCGTCCGCGCGCAGTACACTGCCGCGGTGTCCGATGCCAAGCTAGAAATCCAGATGCTGCACGACCGAGTGATGGTCAAGCTCAGCCCGGAGGCGGGCGAGCGCCGCAGCAGCGGTGGCATTCTCATCCCCGCCACCGCTCAGGTGGCCAAGCGCCTGTCGTGGGGCGAGGTCTGCGGCGTGGGCTCGCACGTCCGCGCGGTGGCGGTGGGTGACCAGGTGCTCTTCAGCGCCGATGACCAGTTCGAGGTGGAGATCCAGGCGCAGGCGTATTACGTGCTGCGCGAACGCGATCTGCACGCCGTCGCCAATACCCACCCCGAACACGGCACCGGCCTCTACCTGTGATCAGAGGGTCTTGACGGTCCCGCCGTCGATGACCAGATCCGCGCCCACGATATTGGCGGCCTGCTCCGACGCCAGGAAGGTGACCAGCGCCGCCACCTCGTCGGCCTCGGAGATGCGCCCGGAGGCGATGCCGAAGTGTTCCGGGATCGCGGCCAGGAAGTCGTCCTGCGCAAGGCCATTGGCCGCCGCGAGCTTCGCGCCGATCCCCTCGGATCCGTCCCAGATCGAGGTGCGGACCACGCCCGGGGACACGGTGTTCACCCGGACTCCGGCGGGCCCGAACTCCTCGCTGAGCCGCTTGCTGAAGGAGCTGAGCGCGGACTTGGCCTCGCTGTAGCCGACCGGCCCGACCGCGGGCAGCCGCGAGTTGATCGAGGCCACGTTCACGACCGCGCCCTTGCGTTCGATAAGGCTCGGCAGCGCCGCGCGCGTGGTGGAGACGACGCCGAAGAGATTGAGGTCGAACATGTTTCGCCACTGCTCGTCCGGGATATCGAGGAAGCCGCCGAGGGTGAGCTTGTCGCCGTCGCCACCGCCGACATTGTTGACGAGAATGTCGAGCCCGCCGACCTGCTCCAGCGCCGAAGTGACGGCCGCGACCGCACCCTCGGTGGTGCTGAGGTCAGCGGAAACGGTTGCCGCCGCGACCTTTTCGAGCTCCGGTGTGATGGTCCGGGCGACGCCCACCACCCGCACGCCCTCGTCGGCCAGCGCTTCGGCGACGGCCAGCCCGATGCCCCGGCTCGCGCCGGTCACGAGTGCGGTCTTGCCGTTGAGTCCGAGATCCATGATCCTTGCCTTTCTTGAACTGCGGGTCAAAAACTGGGTGAAAGAAAAGGGCCGCCGGATGCGGCCCGATTCACAAGGGGGAGAAGGTATTCAGAGGGTGGACAGGGTGGTGTCGACGATTCGGTACAGCGTCGCGGCATCCGAGATCCGCGCCGATACGCGAAGGCCGCCGATCGCATTCATCAGGTACTCGCCGTACGCACGAGCATCGACCTCGGGCCGGACGTCGCCGTCGCGCTTGCCCTGCTCGATGCGCTCCGCGAGCACCTCGGTCATGTGCGCGTGGGCCGCCGCCACCGCCTTGGTCGCCGCCGGATCGTGCCCGCCGAGTTCGGTGGCGGTGTTCACCACCATGCACCCGCGCGGTACCGACTGCGCCAGGTCGCTGTCCACGACCCAGCGCATCCAGGCTTGCAGCCGCTCGCGCGTGGTTCCGGGCTGGGACAACACTTCCCGGGCGAAGTCGGTGCCCATCCGGTCATACCGTGCCATGCATAGATCGAACAACTCCCGCTTGCTGCCGAAGGCGTTGTAGAGACTGCCTTTTCCGATCCCGGTGCATTCGGCCAGCTGCGCGGGCGAGGTATTCGCGTACCCGTAGGTCCAGAACGCCTCCATCGCGCGCTCCACCACGGTGTCCGCGTCGAAGTTGCGTGGCCTGCCCATGGGAACGACCGTACCCATTCTGGACCTTGAGGTCAATAACTCTGGGCAATAATCGGTCCCATGAAACGCAAGCTGCTGGTCGGCGGCGCGCTCACGCTGGTGCTGCTGGTCCTGAGCTGTGTCGGTCTGTACGTGTTGATGAACTCGCGCACCTACCAGGTGGCGGGCCGCATCGTTCCGCGCGTGGACACCTCGGAGAAGATCGTCGCCCTCACCCTCGACGACGGCCCCACCGACCGCACCCCCGAAATCCTGAAAACCCTTGCCGATGCGGGCATCCCGGCGACCTTCTACCTCATCGGCAGTGAGCTGGCCGCCCACCCGGACCAGGGCCGCGCGATCGCGCAGTCCGGCAACGAGATCGGCAACCACACCTACCACCACGAGCGCATGATCTTCGTGACGCCGGGCTTCGTGCGCGACGAGGTCGAACGCACCGACGCCGAGATCGCGAAAACCGGCTACACCGGCCCGATCACGTTCCGCCCGCCCAACGGCAAGAAGCTCTTCGCCCTGCCCCGATACCTGTCCAGCCACAACCGCACCACGGTCACCTGGGACGTCGAACCCGATTCCGGCAAGACCCCCACCACCGACGAGATCGTGGCCGAGACCCTGTCGAAAGTCCGCCCGGGCTCGATCATCCTGCTGCACACCATGTATCCGACCGGCGCACCCTCCCTGGCCGCGATCCCCCGCATCGCGCAGGGCCTGAAGGATCGGGGCTACCGCTTCGTGACGGTGTCCCAGCTGCTCTCGCGATGAGTGCGTGTCTTGAAAAGGCAAAGGCCCGTGTCCTTTTCGGACACGGGCCTCTGTCGTTGACGACCGCTTACAGCGCCTTGAGTTCCTCGGTGACCGCACCGACGGACTTCTTGGCGTCGCCGAACAGCATGGAGGTGTGGTCGGCGTAGAAGAGCGGGTTGTCGATGCCGGCGAAGCCGGAGTTCATCGAGCGCTTGAGGACGATGACCGATTTGGCCTGGTCGACGTTGAGGACCGGCATGCCGTAGATGGGGGACGAGGAGTCCTCGCGGGCGGCCGGGTTGGTGACGTCGTTGGCGCCGATGACCAGGGCGACATCGGTGCGGGCGAATTCGCCGTTGATGTCGTCCATTTCCTTCATGGCGTCGTAGGACACCTCGGCCTCGGCCAGCAGCACGTTCATGTGGCCGGGCATACGACCGGCGACCGGGTGGATGGCGTACTTGACCTCGACGCCCTTGGCCTCGAGCAGGGCCGCCATCTCCTTGACCGCGTGCTGGGCCTGGGCGACGGCCATGCCGTAGCCGGGGACCACGATGACCTGGTTGGCGTAGGCCATCTGGATCGCGGCATCCGCGGCGGAGGTGGCCTTGGCCTGCTTCTGCTCGCCGCCGCCGGACGCGCCGGGAGCCGCTGCGCCACCGCCGAATCCGCCCGCGACGATGGCGGGGATGGAGCGGTTCATGGCCTTGGCCATGAGGTTGGTGAGGATGGTGCCGGACGCGCCGACGATCATGCCCGCCACGATCATGGCAGTGTTGTTGAGCGCCAAACCCGCTGCGGCGGCGGACAAACCGGTGAGGGCGTTGAGCAGCGAGATGACCACGGGCATGTCCGCGCCACCGATGGGCAGCACGACCATCAGGCCGAGGATGCCCGCGAGCACCAGCAGCCCGATCATCCAGTACTGCGGCACACCGTCATTGGTGGCGCCGATGCCGATGACCACGGCCGCGGCGATGGCCCCGGCCAGCAGCAGCAGGTTGAGCGGCTGCTGCAGTTTGCCGACGCTGATCGGGCGGCCCGATAGCAGTTCCTGCAGCTTGGCGAAGGCGATGATGGAGCCCCAGAAGGAGATGGAGCCGATGATCGCGGCGAACAGCGAGCCGATGACGATGTGCACCGACGGCTGCTCGTGAACGTTGGAAAAGCCCTTGGTGTCGAGGAATTCGGCCCAGGCGATGAGGGCGACCGTGCCACCGCCGACGCCGTTGAACGCGGCGACCAGCTGCGGCATGGCGGTCATCTTGGTGAACCGCGCGGGCGGAACACCCAGTGCCACACCGACGACCAGGCCCGCGACGATGATGATCCAGTTATTGGTGTCGCGGATGGAGATGAGTGTCGCGACGACCGCGATCACCATGCCGACCGCGGCGATCAGGTTGCCGCGCACCGCGGTCTTGGGGCCGGTCAGGCCCATCAGACCGTAGATGAACAGCGCGAACGCGGCGATGTAGAGAATATTGACCAGATTGTCCATGGCTTACTTGCCCGCCTTCTCGCTCGCGGCGGGCTTCTTGGCCTTGAACATGCCCAGCATGCGGTCGGTCACCACGAAACCACCGATGACATTCAGGGTTCCGAACACCACGGCCACGAACAGGATGATCTGCATCAGCACCGACGGGTGCGACACCTTGCCGAACACCACCAGCGCGCCCAGCACCACGATGCCGTGAATGGCGTTGGTACCGGACATGAGCGGGGTGTGCAGGGTATTGGGGACCTTCGAGATGACGGCGAACCCGACGAACCCGGACAGCACCAGGATCGCGATATTCGCCAGCAATTCGGTGTACATCAGGCTTCCACCTCACGTGTCACGCAGGAATCCGCCAGCACCTGATCCTCGAAATCCGGTGCGAGCGCACCGTCTTTCAACATGAGTTCGAGCAGGGCGGCGATGTTCTTGGAGTACAGCTCGCTGGCATGCTCCGGCATGGTGGCCGGCAGGTTCAGCGGCGAGGCGATGGTGACGCCATGGCGCACAACGGTTTTACCGGGTTCGGTCAATTCGCAGTTACCGCCGGTCTCACCGGCGAGGTCCACGATCACGCTGCCGGGCTTCATACCCTCGACAGCGGCGGCGGTCACCAGGCGCGGGGCCGGGCGGCCGGGCACGAGCGCGGTCGTGACGACCACGTCGAACCCCTTGATGGCGTCTTCCAAAGCCTGCTGCTGCACGGCCTTTTCGTCATCGGTGAGCTCGCGGGCGTACCCGCCCTCACCGGCGGCGTCGATGCCCAGATCCAGCCACTGCGCACCGACCGAACGCACCTGGTCGGCGACCTCGGGACGGACGTCGTAGCCGGTGGTGCGGCCGCCCAGGCGCTTGGCGGTGGCCAGCGCCTGCAAACCGGCGACACCGACACCGAGCACCAGCACGGTGGCGGGCTTCACGGTGCCCGCGGCGGTGGTCAGCATGGGGAAGAAGCGGGTGGATTCCGACGCGGCCAGCAGCACGGCCTTGTATCCGGCCACGTTCGCCTGCGAGGACAGCGCGTCCATCACCTGGGCACGCGAGATACGCGGAATCGATTCCACCGCAAAGGCTTGCACGCCCGCGCTCTTCAGCGCACCGATCTTGTTGTCGGCGTTGCGGGGCGCGAGGAAGCCGATCAGCGTCTGACCCGATGCCAGCTTGGCGATCTCGGCGTCATTGGGCGGAGCGACCTTCACGACCACATCGGCGGACCACGGATCACCAAGCGTGGCACCGGCTTCGGTGTACGCCTCGTCGGGAATCAATGCGCCCAGACCGGCACCGGCCTCGACGACCACCTCCACACCCTGCTTCAACAGGGCCGGAATGATCTTCGGCACCAATGCGACGCGTCGTTCGTCCGGGTTCGTCTCACGAACCACGCCGACGGTCGCACCGCGGGGCGCAGCGGTCTGTGCGCTCTGCGTTGTGTCCACTTGTCAAACTTCCTTCTCGTGGTGAACCCAGGACCACCCTGGCGGGTCGGGCCGCGTCACCGGTCCAACGGTGGGCCGAACTTACTCCATAGTAAGTTCGTGAGAATTCTCGCAACTGTACCTGGTTCGCGGTGAGCGTAGCGGAGATGCCCATCACATGGTGTGGCGAGAAAACCGGACAACTCCATGCTCGGCCGGGGTCCGCTCGTGGACAAGTACTAACGATTCCCTGCTGCTACTTACCGGTAGGTGTGTATCCAGTTGTGGCCGTGTCGGGGTCGTCTAGGGGGTGTCGCACATCACTTGTACGCCGTAATGTCTGGACGGTGAGTGGCTGCATCTTCTGCCGGATCGTCACGGGCGACGCACCGGCGACCAAGATCTACGAGGACGACACCTTGCTGGCGTTCCTCGATATCCGGCCCATCACCCGGGGGCACACCCTGGTGATCCCCAAGCGGCACGCCACCGATCTGGACGAACTGGATCCGGCCGTGGGCGCGCTGCTGTTCTCCTTCGGCCATCGCCTGGCGAAATCCATGCGCCGCGCCGGGCTCGGCGCCGACGGCGCGAACCTGCTGATCAATGACGGCAAGGCCGCCTTCCAGACCGTGCATCACGTGCACCTGCACGTCATTCCGCGGCACAACGGTGACTTCCTGCGCTTCGCCAGGGGTTTCGTGCTGCGCCGCCCGCATGACACCGAGCGCACCGCCGCAGCCCTGCGATCCGGGCTGGACCGGCTCGCCGATGAAGAAAAGGAGACCACCGCATGACCGACACGGTGCCCGACCGCGCCGAGATCACGGCCCTCTTATCCGACCAGTGGGACGCCATTACCCGGCTGGTGGACGGCCTGGACGAAAACCGCTGGCGCACGGCCTCGCCGCTGCCCGGCTGGACCGTGTTCGACGTGGTCGCCCACGTGATCGGTACCGAATCGCTGCTGCTGGGCGAGCCGACCCCCGATATCGATGTGGCCGGGGTGCACATTCGCAATGACATCGGCGCGCTGAACGAGAAGTGGATCGACTCGCTGCGCCCGCTCGCCGGTTCGCAGCTGCTGGAACGGTTCCTGGAGGTGACCGGCCGCCGCTTGAAGGCCCTCGAGCAGACCACCCCCGAGGCCTGGGCCGAACTTGTCCCGACCCCGGTGGGCATGGCCCCCTACGGCCGGTTCATGCGCATCCGTCTCTTCGACTGCTGGATGCACGAGCACGATATCGCCGATGCGCTGGGCGTTTCCGTCGACGAGGGCGGGTCGCGCGGGACGGCGGCCTTCGCGGAACTGCTGCCCGCCCTGGGCAAGGCGGTGGTCAAGGGCGCGGGCGCGCCGGACGGTTCACGGATCACCATCGAGCTGACCGGTCCGGTGCCGGGGCAGATCAATGTGGCGGTCGACGGCGGGCGGGCCGCTGTCGTCGAAACCCTCGACGCCCCGGCCACGGTCGTGGTCACCCTCGACTCCAGCCTCTATGCCCGCCTGCGGGGCGGCCGCACCTCGGCCGACGATCATGCCGACCGGATCACCGTCACCGGCGACACCGACCTCGGCAATCGCCTGGTCCGCAGCCTCGCCTTCACGATCTGATCCCATGCGACTGTTCCTGTCCAGTTACCACTTCGGCGCACACCAGAACCGGCTGCTCGAGCTGGTCGGCGCGCCGGGCCCGGTGGCGCTCGTCCCGAACGCCTGTGACGGCTGGCCCGCGGCCTGGCAGAGCGCGGTCACCAGCGATCTGATTCCGCTGCGCCGCTTGGGCTTCCAGCCCGAGGTGGTCGACCTGCGCGAGTACATCGACCGCCCGGATGAGGTAGAGCGGCGGCTGCGCGAGTTCCCGATGGTCTGGGTGCGCGGCGGCAACACCTTCGTATTGCGCGCCCAAATGGCCCGCAGCGGAGCCGATCTCGCGCTGACCAGGCTCCTGGCCGAGGACGCCCTGGTCTACGGCGGCTACAGCGCGGGCGCCTGCGTTATGCAACCCGACCTGCACGGCATCGAATCCATCGACGATCCGAACGAGGTCCGCCCCGTCTGCGGCGTCGAACCGCGCTGGGACGGACTGGGTCTCGTCGACCGCCGCATCGTCCCGCACCTGGATTCCCCGACCGATCCGGACGGGTTATCTCGAAAACTGGTGCGGGAGTATGCCGCAGCGGGTGTGGAGCACTGGGCGCTCACCGACGACCACGTGGTAGCGGTCGACGGTGACCGCACCGAGGTTCTGACGTAGTTGGGGGTTCGGGGGCGAAGCCCCTGAGAGTTACGAGAGTTGTTCAATTCCCCTTGTGGCGAATGCCGTGGCCGAGTGCGACCGCGGCAGCGCCGAACGCGCCGATTCCCAACGTCGTGAAGCTGGCGACGTACGCGCCCTCGGTCGGGAAGGCGTGCCCGCCGAGATTCAGCACGTGCGCGGTCAGGATCGAGCCGGTGATCGCGCCCGCGATCGAGCCGCCCGCGGTCCGCACCAGAGAGTTGATGCCCGAGGCGATCCCGCTCTCGCTCATCGGCACGTGCTGCACCGCGAGGCTGCCCAGCGCCGCGTAGCCGATGCCGAAACCGGTGCCCTGCAGGATCTGCGCGATGATCATGTCGTAGCCGTGATCGTGCGACACCGCCAGCCAGCCCATGGACAGCCCGGCGAACACCGACCCGATGGCCAGCGTGTAGGCCGGTCCGATCTTGGCCGAGATGCGGCCGGTATTGAACGAGAAGAACGTCATGAGCGCCGCGCTCGGAATGCCGTAGAGGCCGACCGAGAGCACGGTGCCGGACAGGCCGTAGCCGACCGTCTTGGCCGGGGTCTGAATGAAATTGGACACCAGCGAGAACGCGCCGAACATGGAGAAGCCCAGCAGCGCCGAGGCCACGTTCGCCGACAGCGACTGCGGCCCGACCAGCAGCTGCAGGCGCACCAGCGGCTGTTCGACCTTAAGCTCCACGAACACCCAGATGGCGGCCAAAACCGCGGCCGCGCCGAACAATCCGAGCACCGAGCCGGAACCCCAGCCCCAGCGCGGGCCCTCGCTGATGCCCAGCAGCAGGCAGACCAGCAGGGCGGCCAGCAGGGCCGCGCCGATGAAGTCGGGCTTGCCGCCGTGGCGGACGCCATTGTTCTTGGCGCTCACCTGGATCAGCGCGGTGGCGATCACGCCGAGGCCGGCGGTCAGCCAGAAGACCGGGTGCGGATCGGTGGTGTGGTCGGCGATGACACCGGTGGCCAGCAGGCCGATGGTGCCGCCGACGCCCATGGTGCCGGACACGATTCCGATTGCGCCGACCAGTCTTTCGCGCGGGAAGGTGTCGCGGATGATGCCGATGGCCAGCGGGATCATGGCCGAGGAGATGCCCTGCAGGGCGCGGCCGACGATGTAGACGGGCAGCGTGGTGGCGAAGGCGCAGACCACCGAACCGGCGATCAGCACACCCATGGCGACCATGACCATCGGCTTCTTGCCGTACATGTCGCCGAAGCGGGACAGCAGGGGAGTGGCGACCGCGCCGGAGAGCAGGGCGGCGGTGAAAAGCCAGGTGACACCGGCGACATCGGTGTGCAGCTGGGTGATGAAGCGCGGCAGCAGCGGAATCACGACGGTCTGCTGCAGCGACACGACCAGACCGGCCGCACAGAGCGCGAGCAGAGTGAGGCCGAGGTGGGCCTTGGAATGGTCGTCGGGCTTGGTCCCGGCGACCTGACCGACAGCGGTCGTAGTCATGCGGCGATCCTTTGGTTTACTTACCAAAATTAAGTAAATGGGTTTCGTAAGATAACCACATGCCGGGACCGGAAGCCACAGACGCCACCGAAGTTGACCCAGGTCACATCGTGGAACTCGAGCGCGCGCTGGCCCGTGTCGCCTACCTGCTGACCCGCGTGCGCCGCCACGACCAGGCCATGGTCCAGTGCGGAATCACCATGGATCGGGCCAGCGTGCCGCTGCTGCGGCTGCTCGCCGACGCCGACGAACCGATGCGCCTGGGCGAGGTCGCGACCCGCCTCGACGTCGAGGCCCCGCACGTGAGCCGCCAGATCCAGCGCCTCGAGAAAACCGGCTACGTCGAGCGCGTCGCCGACCCCGACGACCGCCGCGCGCAACTGGTGCGCCCCACCGACTCCGGCCGCCGCGCGGTCGAGGCCTTCCGCCAGGTCATGCGCGGCTGGATGCGCGACGCCCTCGCCGACTGGACCCCCGAGGACCTGAAGTCCCTCGCCGTCCTCAACCACCGCATGGTCGACGACTTCCTCGACCACGCCGAAATCATCGGCGACTTCGGCGCAACCGCCCGGGAACGGCCGCATCGGAGCGCCTGACGGCTCCGGCTCCCCAGGCGCACAACAGCATTGCGAGCAGCGGCACCACCATCGCAGCGGTGAGCGGCATGAGCTTGTCGAGCCAGCCGATGATCGCAGGTCCGGCCAGCAGTCCGGTGTAACCGAGCCCGAACACCCGCGACATGTCTGTGGCGGCTTTGGCCGACCCAAGATTGCCCGCGGCCGTGAAGACTTGGGGCACACCGCCGGAGAGCCCGATACCGCACAGCGTCCAGCCCAGCAGGGTCAGCGGTAGCCACCCCGAGCTCACGATCAGGCCGAATCCGATGGCGGCCAGCAGTGTTCCCCATCGCACGATCGCCACTCGCCCGTATCGTCCGCTCACCCGATCGGCCGCGAACCGGCCGAGCGTCATGGTCAGCGAGAAGCCCGTGAATGCCAGCGCCGCCGTGCCCGCGTCCACGCCGAGCCGCCCCTGGACTTGCAGTGCGCTCCAATCCGCCGCTACGCCTTCGGCCATCAACAGTGCGAACGCGATGAGCCCGAGCGCCAGCACTTTTCGGCCTGTTCCTCGCGTCTTATCAAGAATTTCAGGCGAATCGGACATAGCTCCATCCGATGGCGAGCTCATGCTGGGTGCGGGTGGGCCGGGGATGGAA
>NZ_BAAFGR010000108.1:0-28299 GCF_041154655.1 Nocardia sp. JMUB6875 | reverse complement strand
AGGACGGCCAGGTCGAGGGCGGTGGTGGCGGGTTCGCGGAGCTCGCCGCGGATGGGGGTGGCCAGGTGCCAGACCTCGGGGGTGGAGAGCAGTTCGGGGCCGTCGGGGATGGTGAGTTCGGAACAAACCGGGGCCAAGCGCTCGCGGATCCAGTCGATGACGTAGGCGTGCTCGTCGCGATTCTTGGTGCTGGCCAGCAAATCTCGGGCTTGGGCCGCGTCGGCGTCCGGATCGGCGAGCCGGGGCAGGGTGCCGGCCAGCGGGCGCAGGGTGACGGCGCGGCCGCGGCGGGAGACCAGGACTTCGGGCGTGGCGCCCAGCAGCGTTTCGCCCGGCCGCCCGGCGGGGGACAGGTCGACGGCGTAGACGGCGGCGCGCGGATGCCGGGTCACCAGGTGCGCGGCGATCACCTCGGGCTCCAGGGGGGCGTCGGCGGCGGCCACCAGCGACCGGGCCGCCACCACCTTGCGCAGCGGCTGCCCCGGATCGGCCAGTTGCTCCACCAGCTTGGCGACCCGCGCGACATGTTCTGCGGCACTGGGCATTTCGAGCACCACCCGGACACCGGGCAGCTCCGGCAGGGCGGCGGGCCGCCACGGTCCGGCGGTGTGCTCGGCCCGTTCGGGTGCGACCAGGGCGGCGGGACGGCGCGGATCGAAGGGCAGTGCGCCGACGATCAGCTCCGCCGCGCCGGACCGCAGTGCCGCCGCGGCCGCCGCCGGCGCATCGAACGTGGTGCGAGTGCCCGAGGTGCGTAAGACACTGTCCGGCGTCGCGAGCAGAAATCCGTCCATGATGCTTCGACCATAGTCCCGTGCGCGGGCGCCGAGCCCCGGGGAGCGACGCAAGTCTCACCCGGTCACGCCGGTGTTGCCGGGTATTTCCTTGCGTCCCAGTGACTTTCCCGCAACGTGAGCGGCCCCACCCGTCCCGGTCGGGCCGTCACCCGTGTTTGGCGGCGGGTTCGCGGCCGGGCGGCACCATGAGTACCGGACGGTGGCAATGCTTGAGCACCGCGTCCGCGACGCTGGAATGCATGAGGGCGCGGATGCCGGTGGCCCCGCGCGTGCCCGCCACGATGATGTCCACATCCAGGTCGTCGGCCACCTCGACAATGGCGTTCCAGATGGTGGTGGTGCACTCCGCGGTGCGCGCCTCGGCGTTCAGACCTGCCAGTTTGGCCAGGCGCACGCCCTCGGCATTGATATTCCGGGCGTCGACCAGCGCGACGTCCTCGATCTCGTCGTCGGTCATCCATTCCGGCTGCATGACCCCCGACAACCCCGACAAGCGCGCGGCCTGGCGCACCATCGGCTCCCACGCGGTCAGCACCACGGCTCGATTCGCCGCCAGGAACCGGCCCGCGTATTCGACGGCCCGCCGGGCGTTCTCGGAACCGTCGTAGGCGATCAGCATCAAATCGCAGGGCATGACGTACCTCCTGGTGGGACGTCTGTCTGTACCCCCGAGGCTACCCCCGAAACCGACCGTTCAGCGGACTTGGCAAGGCCGGGCACGTCGCAAGTTCTCCACAGTTCGCCAACGATTTACCCAAACCGGTGGTGCGCCGGTGGTTCCGGGTTTTCACTGAGATTGTCGGCCGTAGCAGTCGCGTTCGCCGACGTTCGACATCGCCGTCGTTGGAGCTGGGCCCGAACGAGGGGTGGATTGTGCGGTTGGACGAGCTGACGACCCCGCAGGAGTGGGCGCGTGTATACCGCTCCCTGTTCGGTCTCCCCTACGTGCACGTGACCACCCCGGGATTCGTGGTGCTACCGCTGGTCGACACCATCGCCGCCTTGAACACGCCGGAAACGTTGGGGGGCTTGATACTCGACGAACTGGTCGCCCGCGGCATACCCGGCCCGGTGCTGGTGCGGGACAAGCCGCCGCGCCGCACCTTCCTGGCGGTCTTCGACGGCTATCCCTCCGATGAATGCCTGGAAGTGCTGGAGCGCAACAGCATCGACATCGGACCGCATCGCAGCAATGTCATCCTGCCCACCGGCTTCGGCCGCCACACCCACGAGGGCCGCTGGTGGGCGCGCCCACCCGAACGCGACGAATCCATGCCCCTGCTCTCCGAGGTGGTCGCGGCCACCCAGGCGGTGTTGTGAACTCATACGGAAGGTGTTGTGACCATAGAGGCGGCCTTCTTCGGCCATCACGAGGCCGATCCGCGGGCCCTGCTGTACTACGAATGGTGTCAGCGCACCGAATCCGGTTACTCGGTCGATGATTTCGCGGAGGAAGTGCGCGACCTGACCCATACCGAGCAGACCGTCCCGGCCCTGTGCTGGCGGCTGCTGGACCGGATCGAACGGGCGCCTCGATTGCCGGACTGGCCGTACACCGAATGGGTGGACGCGCCGTGGAGCGCGAATCTTCCTGATGCGGAACAGGATCCGATGCCGGGGATCCCCGAGACGGAGCTGCTGGACCGGATCCACGGCGGCTGGCTCGGCCGCTGCGTCGGCTGCACGCTCGGCAAGCCGCTGGAGAACGGTTTCGTCTGGACACCCGAGAGTATCCGCGCCTATCTGGAGCCGTTCGGCGCGTATCCGCTGCGCGACTACGTGCCGGTCGCCGATCCGGTCCCGCCGGAGATCACCAGCCGGAGGGATTGGCGCGCAGCCACTCTCGGCGGCATCGACGGCTGCCCGCGCGATGACGACATCGACTACACCATTCTCGGCCTGCACCTGCTGGAGCGGCGCGGTCCGGGCTTCACCGCCGACGACGTCACCGACCTGTGGCTCGAACGCCTGCCGTTCCTGCAGACCTACACCGCCGAACGCGTCGCCTACCGCAATCTCATCGACGGCTACGCCCCGCCCGACACCGCCACCTATCGAAACCCCTACCGCGAGTGGATAGGCGCGCTCATCCGCGCCGACATTCACGGCTACACCCATCCCGGTCAACCCCGCCGCGCCGCCGTGGCGGCCGCGCGTGAGGCCTCGGTCTCCCATGTGGGCAACGGATTATGGGCCGCCATGTGGTCGGCCGCCCTGGTCGCCGCGGCCTTCACCACCCCGGTCCCCGCCGCCGCCCTGACCGTCGCGGGATCGGTCATCCCGGCCAGGTCCCGCCTGGCCGTGGCCCTGTCGGAGGTGCTCGACGATCACCGCCGCGGCTACTCCTGGGAGCAGGCCGTGGCCGCCGTCCGCATCCGCCACGCCCACTACAGCTGGGTGCACGCCGTCGGCAACGCCTGCCTCATCGCCGCCGGATTGCTGTGGGGCGGAGGGGATTTCACGCGGACGATCGCCCTGACCGTCGAGGGCGGTTGGGACACCGACTCCAATGGCGCGACCGCGGGTTCGGTGGCGGGCATCCTCACCGGAGCCGCCGGGATCCCCGCCCACTGGATCGCCCCGTTCCACGACACCGTCCGCAGCGCGGTCACCGGCTACGACGCCGCCCGCATCTCCGACCTCGCCATCCGCACCCGAAACCTGGTGGCTTGAAATCGAATCGGACCCTGGAACGACAAAGGCGGTGTCCCGGACCGGGACACCGCCTTCGAACGGGGTGCTAGCGCTCGACGATCGCGACGACGCCCTGGCCGCCCGCGGCACAGATGGAGACCAGCGCGCGGCCGCCGCCCTTCTCGGCCAGCTGCTTGGCGGTCTGGGCGATGATGCGGCCGCCGGTGGCGGCGAACGGGTGGCCCGCGGCCAGCGAGGAGCCGTTCACGTTCAGCTTCGACCGGTCGATCTTGCCCAGCGCGCCGTCCAGGCCCAGGCGCTCCTTGCAGTACTGGTCCGACTCCCACGCCTGCAGGGTGGCGAGCACCACCGAGGCGAAGGCCTCGTGGATCTCGTAGTAGTCGAAGTCCTGCAGCGTCAGGCCGTTTCGGGCCAGCAGGCGCGGCACCGCGTAGGTGGGGGCCATCAGCAGGCCGTCCGGGCCGTGGATGTAGTCCACCGCGGCGACCTCGGAGTCCACCAGGTAGGCCAGCGGCTGCAGGTTGCGCGAGGCCGCCCACTCCTCGGAGCCCAGCAGCACCGCGGACGCGCCGTCGGTGAGCGGGGTGGAGTTGCCCGCGGTCATGGTCGCGTCACCCAGCTTGACGCCGAAGACCGGCTTCAGGGTCGACAGCTTCTCGATGGTGGAGCCCGGGCGCAGGTTGTCGTCGCGGGTCAGGCCCAGGAACGGGGTGATGAGGTCGTCCATGAAGCCGCGGTCGTAGGCGGCGGCCATGTTCTTGTGCGACAGGTAGGCCAGCTCGTCCTGCGCCTCGCGGGAGACGCCGAACTCCTTGGCGGTGATGGCGGCGTGCTCGCCCATCGAAAGACCGGTGCGCGGTTCGGCATTGCGCGGGATCTCGATGCCGACCATCGAGGGGCGCAGGCGGCCGACCAGCTTCACGTAGTCGGAGTTCTTCTTGGCGCGGTTGGCGTCGAGCATCCACTCGCGCATGCCCTCGCTCACGCCGATCGGCGCGTCGGAGGTGGTGTCGGTGCCGCCGCCGACGCCGTTCTCGATGCGGCCCAAGGCGATTCCGTCGGCCACGGTGACGATGGACTGCAGGCCGGTGCCGCAGGCCAGCTGCAGGTCGTGGGCCGGGGTGTAGGGCGAGAGGGTGGAGCCGAGCACGCTCTCGCGGATCATGCCGTGCTCGCCGACGCGCTTGAGCACCGCGCCGCCGACGACCATGCCCAGCCGCTCGCCCTGCAGGCCGAAGCGGGAGACCAGGCCGTTCAGCGCCGCGGTGAACATGTCCTGGTTGGAGGCGTGGGCGTACTTGCCGTCCGAACGAGCGAACGGGATGCGGTTACCGCCGAGGATGGCAACCGGGCGCGCCTGCTTGGTGGTCTTGGCCGCGGCCTTCGCCGAACGGGCTTTGGTGGTCACTCGAGTCTCCAGTGTCTCGTCGGTGGGATTTCCGCCACGCGCTGTCCCCTCGGGGTACGCGTCACTCGGTTTACATTAAACTTACTCTGGAGTAAGTTCATTTGTCGACACCGTACCGCGCATGTGTGCGCAATACCGCTTTTGGCGGGCCGAAACCAAGGAGAAGGTAGGAAACGTGGCTGCCAGCAAGAGCAAGGGCGCTCCCAACCTCTACGGATCTTTCGTTCACTCCGCCCCCGGCGCGTTCCTGGCCAGCAAGCTCGGCCTGCCGCAGCCGGAGACCCTGCGCCGCTACAAGCAGGGTGAGCCCGCGCTCCCCGGCCCGGTGCTGCTGGGCGGCAAGGGCCGCGTCGCCGACGCCGTGCGGAACCTGCTGGGCGACTACACCTTCGTGGACTCGGTCACCCCCGGTGTGAAGTTCGGCGCCCTGGTGTTCGACGCCACCGGCATCAAGACCATCGAAGAGCTCGAGCAGCTGTTCCAGTTCTTCCAGCCCGCCATGCGCTCGATCGCGCCCTCGGGTCGCGTGCTTGTCATCGGCACCACCCCGGAGCTGGCCGGTTCGGTCGACGCCCAGATCGCGCAGCGCGCGCTCGAGGGCTTCACCCGCTCGGTCGGCAAGGAGCTGCTGCGCGGCGCCACCTCCAACCTGGTCTATCTGCACCCCGAAGCCGCCACCGCCGCAACGGGTCTGGAGTCCACCCTGCGCTTCGTGCTGTCGGCCAAGTCGGCCTTCGTCGACGGCCAGGTCTTCCGGGTCGGCAAGGATGACGCCACCGCCCCCGCCTCCTGGGACAAGCCCCTGGAAGGCAAGGTCGCCGTGGTCACCGGCGCCGCCCGCGGCATCGGCGCGACCATCGCCGAGGTCTTCGCACGTGACGGCGCGACCGTCATCGTCGCCGACATCCCGGCCGCCGGTGAGGCGCTGTCGGAGACCGCCAACAAGGTCGGCGCCACCGCCCTCGCCCTCGACGTCACCGCCCCCGACGCCGCCGAGAAGCTGGCCGAGTTCGCCACCGGGCGCTTCGGCGGCATCGACATCGTCGTCCACAACGCCGGCATCACCCGCGACAAGCTGCTCGCCAACATGGACGAGGGCCGCTGGAACTCCGTGCTCAACGTGAACCTCGCCGCACCGCACCGCATCACCGAGGGCCTGGTCGCCAAGGGCGCGCTGCGCTCCGGCGGCCGCGTCATCGACGTGTCCTCCATCGCGGGCATCGCGGGCAACCGCGGCCAGACCAACTACGGCGCGTCCAAGGCCGGTGTTATCGGCATGGTGAACGCCGAGGCTCCGAAGCTGGCCGAGAAGAACATCACCATCAACGCGGTGGCCCCCGGCTTCATCGAGACCGCCATGACCGCCGCCATCCCGCTGGCCACCCGCGAGGGCGGCCGTCTGCTGTCCTCGCTGCTGCAGGGTGGTCAGACCGTGGACGTCGCCGAGACCATCGCCTATTTCGCCTCCCCGGCGTCGAACGCGGTGAACGGCAATATCGTTCGCGTCTGCGGCCAGGCCATGATCGGAGCATGATGACCCAGACCATCAACCTCACCGAGGTGCCCAAGAACAGCGGCCTGTTCGTCAAGGCCGCCCTGGGCGCGCTGCCGGTGCCGGGTCTGTCCAACCGCAAGCCCACCCTGCCGGACCGCACGGTCCGCCTCGAGGGTTTCAAGGTCGATCCGGACCACCTGGCCGCCTACTGCCGGGCCACCGGCCTGCGCTTCGGCGACGCGCTGCCGCTGACCTACCCGTTCGTGCTCAGCTTCCCGCTGGCCATGCAGCTGGTCGTCGCCCGCGACTTCCCGTTCGTGGCCGTCGGCGCGGTGCACGCGGAGAACGTCATCGAGCGCACCCGCGAGATCTCGGTGTCCGAACCGCTGGACTTCGAGACCCACATCGAGAACCTGCGCGAGCACCCCAAGGGGCTGCTGGTGGACGCGATCACCGAGGTGAACGTGGGCCGGGAACTGGTGTGGCGCCAGGTCACCACCTTCCTGCACCAGCAGCGCACCTCGCTCTCGGGCGGGCCCAAGCCGGAGCCCAAGCCCGACGAGGTTCCGCCGCCGCCGCTCAAGGCGCTGCGCGTCGATCAGAAGATGATCAACCGCTACGCCGCGGCCTCCGGCGACCACAACCCGATCCACACCTCGGCGCTGGGCGCGAAGGCCTTCGGTTTCCCGAAGCCGATCGCGCACGGCATGTGGTCGGCCGCCACGGTGCTCGGCGCGCTCGAGGGCCGGATCCCCGAAAAGGTCACCTACGGCGTGAAATTCGGCAAGCCGATCTTCCTGCCGTCCACGGTGAACCTCTACGCGGACCAGGTGTCCGAAGGGTGGGACATCTCCTTGAAGAACCCGAAGAAGGGCTTCCCGCACCTGACCGCTACGCTGCGCTGAAAGTGACGAGCGTCGTGTCACCCGAGAATTCGGGCGGAGCCACCTAGGCGGTCCGCCCGAAGGGGGTGATAGAGCCGCACACTGTTTCGAATACGGATGTCGCCACGCAGGGGTTTCTACATCCGCCCGGAACGGTGTGCGGCTCTTGAGTTTTCAGAGCCGTTGAGCAGCATCAGCACGTCACCCAGCCAAGCCGGGGTCAGGCCCGAGTCCGGTCCGGCGGCGATGTGGTGGTCCGGGCGGACCAGCAGGGCCTCGCCCGCGGCCAGGCCCGCGTGGGTGGCGCAGTCGGCGGCCGGGAGGGCGTGCACGGCGAGGTCGATGCCGGTGTCGCGCTCGGCCTTCGCCGCGGCCTCGCGCCAGGCGCCGGCGGGGCCGGAGATCAGCAGGGTGAAGCCGGGGCCGCACAGGTCGAGGGTGGAGACGGACAGGGCTCCGGCGTCGATCCACCAGTGCGGCACGCGGGTTCCGGTCTGGCCGTGCAGCGCCGCCACGTGCGGGGACGGGTCGGGTGCGTCGAGCACGGCCGTCGAGGCGTAGCGGTAGCGGGTCATGACCGCGGACATGTCGATCCTGCGAGCCAGGTCATCGGCATTGTCCGCGGTTCGGATGCCGTAGCGGGTCCGGAAATCGGTGGCCAGCCGGGACTGCTCGACCGCCACCTCGGCCCGCGGGCGGCGTTCGGCCGCATAAGAATCCAGTAGCGCCGGACCGGCCGTCCCCCGCAGCGTCGCGGCCAGCTTCCACACCAGATTGTGGGCGTCGGCGACACCGGTATTGCCGCCGTAGCCACCCCAGGGCGCGTGCCGGTGCGCGGCATCGCCGACCAGGAAGACGCGATCGCGGCGGTACTCGTCCGCCACGAAAGCGCCGGTGTCCCAGGCGCTTCGGGCCAGAATCTCGACGGCGATATCGGGTGCGCCGACCATGTCGCGAATCGCGGCCACGCAGCGTTCGTCCGGCCAGTCCGCCGGTGATTCGACGGCCGGGTCGTACTCGATGTGGAAGGACCATTCGTCGGTGTTGTTCTTGGACAACACGAGTCCGCGCACGCCGGGTCCGGTGATCTCGCACTGGCTGAAGCCGCGGCCGTCCAGCAGACCGGTGAGATCGGTGCGGGCGAACACATTCAGGTAGTGGTGCGTGGGCGGCAATTCGGTGCCGGTGATGCCCAGCGCCCGCCGGATCGGGCTGCCCGCGCCGTCGGCGGCGATCAAGTAGTCCGCCCGCAGCACCGACCGCCCACCCGACGCGTCCCGCAGCACCGCGGTGACGCCGTCGGCGTCCTGCTCGAATTCGACCAGCTCCGTGCCGAATCGGAGATCCCCACCGCGTTCCCGTGCGGCCTCGGCGAGCACCGGTTCGAGCTGCACCTGCGGCAGGAACACGAACTTCGCCGGGCTCGGATCCTTGGCGGCGACGGCCGCGTGCATGCCGGACATGTCCAGCGATTCGGCGGTCCGCACCGACTCGCCGGTCCAGGCGCCACCGAACTGCCCGGCCCGCAACGCGGTTGCCGCCGCCGCCAGAATCCGCTGCTCCACCCCGACCTGGCGATACAGCTCACCGGTGCGGGTGGGCAGCCCCCGCGAGCGGGGCAGCGGCGAGGCCGCCGTCCGCCGCTCCACCAGAACGTAAGGGATGCCCTGGAATTCGAGGAACAGCGCGGCGGACAGACCCACCAGACCGCCGCCGACCACCAGGACCGGAACATGTGCCGTTGTCATGCACCAAGCGTGCGAACCGTCGCTTGCGCACCCCTTGCGCCGCACTCACATCCCGGATGCGCCGCGCTCAGCAGCCGCAATCGCAGCCGCAGCAGTCGCAATCGCAACAGTCGCAGTCACCGCAATCGCAGCAGTCGCAGGGGTTGCAATCGCAGTCGCAGCGGTTGATCCACGGGTCCTTGCGCTCGCCGCTGCACGGCCGGGTATGCGCAGCGCAGCAGGCATATCCGGTGCAGTACTGCGATCCGATGATGCCCAGCCCCTCCAGCAGCCCCGGCTTCCGCACCGGCGAAGACTTGTCGGTGTCGAGCAGCACCAGCTCGGGCAGCGGCGTGAAGTCCGCACCGGCGGTGGCAGCCCGGCCATCCGTCGCGCGGGTGCGGCACGACCCGGTCGCGCAGGTATGCGCGATGCCCGCGGCGCGACCGAGCTTGCGGACGACACCGGTGAGCGGATCGAGCAGCATCCAGCGGACCGTCGCGGCGCGGTCCAGCGCCACCCGGGCGAGCGCGGCGCGCAGCAGCGAATTCGATTCGGCCACCAGGGCGTGCGCCTCTTCCGGAGTGGTGCCGGTGGCCGTCAGCGGATTGAAGCGGCCCGCGGCACGGTCCGCGTCCAGGTCCTCGAGGGCGTCCGCGAGATGGGCGATGCGGCCGAAATGCCAACCGGCCTCGCGCAGGGCGTCGGCGTTCTCGGGACGGTCGGCGAGCATCGCGGTGTGCGCGAACAGTTCCGCCGCGCACAGCCGGGTGGGTTCGGTCAGCTCCTCGAGCGTGCTGTCGGGTGAATTCTCCAGTCGGAGCTGGGATTCGATGGCGGCGATGAGCGGTTCGACATCCAGCCCCAGCGGCGCGGCGGCCGCGCGGGCCCGGGCATCCCATCGGGTCGAGACGCGGGCGAGGGGACGGCGGGCCAGTCGGTGGGCATCACCGTCATCGATGTGGTCGCGAATCTTGGCCGCGCCCAGCAGCAGCGACGCGGTCGCGGCCAGCCGTACGCCCGGGGCGTCGGCGGCCACCACCGAGGCTCGCCGCATGCCGCGCAATGGGCAGGGACCGGCGGTGGTCCGGGCCGAGGGCTGCGATTGCTGGGCCTCGGTGAGGACCTCCAGCACGATGGCATCGGTATTGGTCGCCGCGCGCGCCATCTGACCGTGCCCGTCCCGCAGTCCCAGGCACAGCCCGCACATATGCGTCTGCCACGCCGACGGGTCGATCCCGTGCCGTGCGGCGCCGTGCGCGCACGGCCTGAGCAAGCCGAACACCTTCATCCCCGTTCCCCGGCCGAACCGGCCGTCCCGCAGAATCGATCGCAGCGACTCTAGTTCAGGGGACGACCACCAGCTTGCCGGTGGCCTTGCCTTCCTCCATGTAGGTGTGTGCTTCGCGGATCTCGTCCATCGTGAACACGCGGTCCACCGGCACCGTCGCCGTGCCCGCCGCGACGGCGTCCAGGAAGTCTTGGAGCACCGGCGCGGGCAGATCGCTCGCCTCCCCGCCGTAGGCGGTCAGCCGCACCCCGGCCGGGATGTAGCCGATCGGATAGAACTTCTCGACGATCCACTCGTTGGACAGCATCCCGGTGAAGCACACGACGCCGTGAACCTTGGTGGCGCGCAGCGTGTCCGGCAGGGTCGGCGTGCCGATCAGCTCCAGCGCGGTGTCCACGCCGTCCCCGAGGATCTCCCGCACCCAGTCCGCGACCGCACCGTCGTCGATCAGCACATGATCGACCCCGACCTTGGTCATGGCCGCCGCCTTGCCGGGATTGCGGGTGGTCGAGAGTACGGTCATGCCGCGCTGTTTCGCCAGAATGGCCGTCGCCATGCCCACCGACGAGGTGCCGCCGCGAATCAGGATCGACTGTCCCGCCTGCCCGTCCAGGCCCACGGTCAGCGAACCGTAGGCGGTCTGCAGCATTTCGGGCACCGCGCCCAGCACCGGCCAGTCCAGCTCGCTGTGGAACGGAATCACCTGCGCGGCGGGCACACACGTGTACTCGGCGTAGCCGCCGTCGTAGACGCGGCCCATCCCGCCCATCATGGCGACCACCTGCTGCCCGGGCCGGAACTCGCCGCCCGGGCTCGCCACGACCTCCCCGGTCGCCTCGATGCCGAG
This sequence comes from Nocardia sp. JMUB6875, assembly GCF_041154655.1. Taxonomy (NCBI): domain Bacteria; kingdom Bacillati; phylum Actinomycetota; class Actinomycetes; order Mycobacteriales; family Nocardiaceae; genus Nocardia; species Nocardia sp. JMUB6875. The sequence goes on along the minus strand of NZ_BAAFGR010000108.1, from coordinate 17,195 downwards.
CACTCGAGGAAAGACCACGCCTTCCGCGAGCCCGAGCCGGGTGTGCAGCTCGGACCGATTGAGCCCGAACGCCTTCACCCGGATCAGCACCTGCCCGGGTTCCGGAACCGGGATGGGCAGCTCACGTATCCGCAGCGCCTCCACCGGGCCGGGTGCGTCGAGTACGACCGCGCGCATGGTGTTTCCGGACATCGCTGTTCCTTCCTGCCGTGCGCCCGTGGGGTATCAGACTTGTTCGGCCTTCTTCTTGTTGCCCGACAGACCGCGCCAGGCGAGATCGTCGAGCAGGTCCACGGCCACCGACATATCGATCTGCCCGCTGGCCACCCGGTCCGCGATGGCCTCGCCCGCACCGATCACGGCCACCGAGACGACCTCGAAATTGGTGCCGGGCTCGGCGTACTTGGCGCTGGATTCCAGCAGCTTGGCGGTGAGTTCGATGACCCGGTCGCGGCTGTTGGAGATCTCCGAGGCGAAGGGCTGCTGGCCCAGGGCCTGCCGGTAGAGGACCTGCCAGGACAGGCGGTTCTGGTCGACGTAGGAGAGGAAGGCCTCGAGGCCCGCGCGCAACTGCTCGTGCGGGGTCAGCTTGGGGTTGCCCGCCACGGCGACGGCCTCGATGAAGCGCATGCTCTCGCGGTGGATGCAGGCCCGGAAGAGCTCGTCCTTGGACCCGTAGTAGAGGTACAGCATCGGCTTGGAGATCTTCGCCTCGGCGGCGATGGCATCCATCGAGGTGTCGTGGTACCCCTTGCGCGAGAAGACCTCCACGGCGGCGTCGAGCATTTGCTGCTCGCGCACAGCGCGAGGAAGCCGTTTCGTTCCGCCTGCCATTCACACTCCCTAGGACCGGACAGTCGACGCCCTTGTGGAGCGTCGAAGTCCTTATCTTACTCCATGGTAAGTTCCGCGAGCGCGAATTGCCGCTGATTTGCCGCGGCGTAGCGGTTGGCCCTGCCGAAGATCAGCAGAGCGGCGCGGAGCCCTTGAACTTTGCCACGCGCAGCACCGACTTATCCACTTGGGCTCCCGGCAGGCGGCCGCTCTTGACCGCTTCCTCGAGCCGGTCGAGCACCTTCGACACGGCGTCCGTGGTGATCCACAGGGCATTGTCGGCGCCCGCGACCAGCGCGGCCTCGACCGCCTCCTCGATGTTCATGCGATTGGTGATGGCCGCCATGCCGCTCAGATCATCGGTGAAGATGACCCCGCCGAAGGGTGCTGCGCCATAGCCGGTGCCCTCCCGCAGCAACTTCATGGCCTCCGGGCTGATACTGGCCGGCACATTCGGAGTGGTCAGCCCGGGCACGTCCAGATGCCCGACCATGACCGCCGCGCCCGAGTCGACCAGCTGCCGGAACGGCGCCAGATCGGTGTCCTGCATCTGATCCAGCGGCGGCGTGCGCACCGCACCGGTGTGCGAATCGCCCGAACCGGACCCGTGGCCGGGGAAGTGCTTCATCACGCTGCCCATCCCGGCGTCCTTCAACGCCCGGATGAACGCGCCCGCGTATTGGACCACCACCGCCGGGTCGTCGGAGAACGAGCGGTCGCCGATCACCGAATCATCGGGCTGGCTGCTGACATCCACATCGGGTGCGAAGTCGGCGGTCACGCCCAGCGCCTTCAGCTTCTTCGCGCGCTCCAGGCTGAAGGTGTAGAACTCGTCCGGGCTCATCGCGGGTGGGATCGACCGCGCCGGGGGCGCCACCCCGATCAGATCCTTGGCCCGCGAGACCCGCCCGCCCTCCTCGTCGATGGTCACCATGAGCGGAATCCGCGACGCCTTCTGCACCGCGTCCACCTGATGCTGGGCCAGCATGGCCTTATCGGTCCAGCTGCCGATGAAGATGCCGCCGACCTGCTCGGTCTTCACCACGTTCGCCGCGTCCGCCTGGCCGGTCACCCCGACGGTGAGCAGCTGGGCCAGCTTCTGCCGCAGCGTGAACTGCGACAGATACATGGCCCCGCAATCCCCTTGCGTCGGAGTGGTTGTCGGTGCCGACGTGGTGCTGCTGGGCGCGCCGGTACTGGTCGAGGCCGATTCATTGGACGAGTTCGAGCCGCTGGAACAGGCGGTCAGCGTGAGTGCGGTCACCGCGACGACGATCCCCGGAACAAGGCGCATGCCCCGACGGTAGCCGACGTGCCCGCCGGGTCGAGCCATTGGCGACGGCCGGGAGTTGTTTGTCCCGTTTACCGTTTCGGCTGTCCCGTTTACTGTTTCGGCAATTCGTGGTGGCCGCCGAAGGCCTGGCGCATGGCGGAGAGGACCTTGTCGGCGTAGAGGGATTCGCCGCGGGAGGCGAAGCGCTGGAAGAGGGCGGCGGACAGGACCGGGGCGGGGACGCCCTCGTCGATGGCCGCGTCGACGGTCCAGCGGCCCTCGCCGGAGTCGGAGACGCGGCCGCCGAAGGAGTCGAGGTTCGGGTCGGCGTGCAGTTCGGCGGCGGTGAGGTCGAGCAGCCAGGACGCCACCACCGAGCCGCGCCGCCAGACCTCGGTCACCTCGGGGACGTCGATGTCGTACTGGTAGTACTCCGGATGCTCGAGCGGGGTGACCTCGGCGGAATGCTCATTGTCCTGATGCTTGCCGACATTCGCCTTGAACAGGATGTTGAGGCCCTCGGCGTAGGCGGCCATGGCGCCGTACTCGATGCCGTTGTGCACCATCTTCACGAAATGGCCCGCGCCCACCGGGCCGCAGTGCAGGTAGCCCTGTTCGGCGGTCGACGGCGTGCCGGTGCGGCCAGGGGTGCGCGGCGCGGCGTCGACGCCGGGCGCGATGGACTTCAGCAGCGGATCCAGGTGGGCGACGGTGTCGTGCTCGCCGCCGATCATCAGGCAGAAGCCGCGCTCGAGCCCGAAGACGCCGCCCGAGGTGCCGATGTCGACGTAGTGAATGCCCTTGGGGCGCAGCGTCTTCGCACGCGCGATGTCCTCGTGGTAGCGGCTGTTGCCGCCGTCGATGATGATGTCTCCGGGTTCCAGCAGCTCGGCCAGGCTGTCGATGACCGCGCCGGTCGCGCCCGCGGGGATCATCACCCACACCACGCGCGGGGTGTCGAGCATGGCCACGAATTTCGGCAATTCGGTGCTGCCCTGGAAGTTTTCCCCGAGTTCGGCGGAGAGCGCGTCGATGTTCTCGATGTGGCGCTCGCAACCGACCGCGGTGTGCCCGTCGCGCACGATGCGGCGCACGATATTCGCGCCCATCCGGCCCAGTCCGATCATTCCGAGCTGCATAGGTGTCTCCTCGCCTCGTCCGGTTCCGGTCCGTCCCGATTGTCCCAGTCGAAGATTGCGAAGATTTTTCCGAATGGACGGATCGGGTATGTAACGCCCTGAAACCGGTATCGATAGAAGGGATGGCTCCGTGCTGTTGCCAGACCCCCGACCCGGCAACCGCACGGAGCTCTTTTACTGTCCCCGGCTATCGTTGCAGAAGATTTGCTGACCGCTGGGGAGGATGTTCGTGACCGAGGGAAGTTCCGGCGTACAACGGCTTCTGAATTCGAATGCGGCCCGTCGCGCCGGAATCGCTGCCGGTGTGCTGATGGCCGCCGCCGGGATCGGATACGTAGTCGACTGGTCGCTGTCGTCCGGGCACGTCCCGCGCGGGACGCAGGTCGCCGGGGTCGATATCGGCGGGATGGATCGCTCCGCCGCCCGGAGCAAGTTGCGGGCGGTGCTCGATCAGCGTGTGGCACAGCCGCTCACGGTGCGCACCGGGGATATCAGCGTCGATCTGGTGCCGCGGGACGCCGGGTTGGGTGTGGACTGGGACGGCACCTGGGCGCGGGTCGGCGGGCAGCCGAAGAATCCGTTCACCCGGCTCGCGTCGTTCTTCACGACCCGGGAGCTGGAGCCCGCGGCCGCGATCGACGCCGCCGCGCTGGATCGGGAGCTGGCGGCGCTGCGCGCGCACGATCGCCAACCGGTCGAGGGCGGGATCGTTTTCGACGGCGCCCGGCCGGTTCCGGTGCGCCCGATAGCCGGTCGCGTGCTCGATGTCCCGGCCGCGCGCACCACCCTGTCCGAACACTGGGCCGACGGATCGATCCTGGAACTGCCGGTGGTGGAGACGCAGCCGCACGTGCGCGCCGACGCCGTCGACCGGGCCCTGAAGCAGGTCGCCGAACCCGCGGTCAGCGCACCCGTCACCTTCACCGGTCAGGGCGGCGACGCCACCCTCGAACCCGATCGGATCGCGGCGGCGCTCTCGTTCCGCGCGAACGACCAAGGCGGACTGGAGCTCTCGACCGATGCCGAGGCTCTGACCGCGGCGCTGGCCCCGCAATTGGAGCCCACGGAGGTGCAGCCGCGGGACGCCGGTTTCGACCTGTCCGGTTCCCGCGCGACCGTGCGGCCCGCCGTGGTCGGCCGCCTCGTCGACTGGGGCAAGACCTTCGAAGGCCTTCCCGCGGTGCTGGTTTCACCCTCGAACCGTTCGAAAGCCGTGGTGTACCGGCAGGTTCAGCCCAAGCTGAGCACCGAGAACGCCGACAAGCTCGGTATCGTCCAGCCGGTCGGCTCGTTCACCACCGGCGGCTTCAGCGGCCCCTCCGGCGTGAACATCCGGGTGATCGCCCGCAAGGTAGACGGCGCTGTGGTGAAGCCCGGAGAAACGTTCTCGCTCAACGACTTCACCGGCCCCCGTGGAACGGCGGAGGGCTATGTGGAATCCGGCATCATCAACAACGGCCGCCCCTCCACGGCCGTCGGCGGCGGCATCTCACAGTTCGCCACCACCCTCTACAACGCCGCCTACTTCGCGGGTCTCGAGGACGCGGGCCACACCGAGCACAGCTACTACATCTCCCGCTATCCGGCTGCCCGCGAGGCCACGGTCTTCGACGGCGCGATCGACCTCAAGTTCCGCAACAACACCCCCTACGGCATCGTCATCGACACCGCCGCCGACGATTCCTCGGTCACCGTCCGCCTGTGGAGCACCAAAACCGTTGAGGTCGAATCCATCACCGGCGACCGTACCAAGCCGACGGAACCCAAGACGGTCACCCTGCCCAAGGGCAAGGACTGCATCGCCTCCACCGGCGCACCGGGTTTCACCACCTCCGACACCCGGGTGATCCGGGATGCCAAGACGGGCAAGGAGATCTCGCGCAAAACCCGGACCGTGAAATACGACCCGGTCCCCACCGTCATCTGCGAATAGTGACCCGATAACGCCAAAAGCGATGCGGCCCCGGAGAATTCCGGGGCCGCATCGCTTTGTTGGGGGTTTGGGGGCGTCAGCCCCCAAGACCCTTCGTCAGAAGGCCGCTTCGTCCAGCTCCATGATGTCGTTGTCCAGGTTGGACAGGACGGTGCGCACGGAGGTCAGCTCCGGCAGCACGTTGCGGGCGAAGAACTGCGCGGTGGTGATCTTGCCCTGGTAGAAGGGCTCGTTCGAGCCGTTGTCCAGCGCGTTGATCGCGACCTCGGCCTGCGCCAGCAGCAGCCAGCCGATGAGCAGGTCGCCGACGGCCAGCAGGAAGCGGACCGAGCCCAGGCCGACCTTGTAGAGCTCCTTCGGATCCTGCTGGGCGGCCATCAGGTGCCCGGTCAGGGTGGCGGCCATGCCCTGGACATCCTCGAGGGCGGTGGCGAGCAGCTTGCGCTCGGCCTTGAGGCGGCCGTTGCCGCCCTCGCGCTCGATGAACTTCTGCACCTGGCCGGCCACGTGGGCCAGCGCCACGCCGCGGTCGCGGGCGATCTTGCGGAAGAAGAAGTCCTGCGCCTGGATGGCGGTGGTGCCCTCGTACAGCGAGTCGATCTTGGCGTCGCGGATGTACTGCTCGATCGGGTAGTCCTGCAGGAAGCCGGAGCCGCCGAAGGTCTGCAGCGAATCGGTCAGGTACTGGTAGGCCCGCTCGGAACCGACACCCTTGACGATCGGCAGCAGCAGGTCGTTGACGCGGAACGCGGTGTCCTTGTCGGCGCCCGAGACCAGCTCGGCGATATCGGCGTTCTGGTGCGCGGCGGTGTACAGGTACACGGCGCGCAGGCCCTCGGCGTACGCCTTCTGCATGGCCAGCGAACGACGCACGTCCGGGTGGTGGGTGATGGTGACGCGCGGGGCGGCCTTGTCGGTCATCTGGGTCAGGTCGGCGCCCTGCACACGAGTCTTGGCGTACTCGAGCGCGTTCAGGTAACCGGTCGACAGGGTGGCGATGGCCTTGGTGCCCACCATCATTCGAGCGTTCTCGATGACGTCGAACATCTGCGCGATGCCGTTGTGGACCTCGCCGACCAGCCAGCCCTTGGCGGGCACGCCGTGGCCGCCGAAGGTGACCTCACAGGTGGCCGAGACCTTGATGCCCATCTTGTGCTCGACATTGGTGACGAACACGCCGTTGCGCTCACCCAGGGTCTGGGTGTCGAAGTCGAAGTGGTACTTCGGCACGTAGAACAGCGACAGGCCCTTGGTGCCCGGGCCGGCGCCCTCGGGGCGGGCCAGCACCAGGTGCATGATGTTCTCGAACAGGTCGTCGGAGTCACCCGAGGTGATGAAGCGCTTGACGCCCTCGATGTGCCAGGAGCCGTCCTCCTGCTGGATCGCCTTGGTGCGGCCGGCGCCGACGTCGGAGCCCGCGTCGGGCTCGGTCAGCACCATGGTGGCGCCCCAGTTGCGGTCGGCGATGATCTGAGCCCACTTCTTCTGCTCATCGGTGCCGTTGTTGTAGAAGACCTGCGCGAATCCCGCACCGGCGGCGTACATCTGGGCGGGCGGGTTGGAACCCAGCACCATCTCGCCCAGCGCCCAGCCGACGACGGAAGGCGCGCCCAGGCCGCCCAGCTCCTCGCGGACCGGCACCTTGGACCAGCCGCCGTCCTCGAGGGCGCGGTAGGACTTCTTGAAGGACTCGGGGAGCTTGACCGTGTGGGTCTCCGGGTCGAACACCGGCGGGTTGCGGTCGCCGTCGACGAACGAGTCGGCCAGCGGGCCCTCGGCCAGGCGGCGGACCTCGTTCAGCATCTCCTTGACGGTGTCGGCGTCGAGGTCGCCGTAGGCGCCCGCGTCGAGCAGCTTCTGGATGCCCAGGAACTCGAAGAGGTTGAACTCGAGGTCGCGAACGTTGCTCTTGTAGTGACCCATGGTCGTACTCACTCTCCATTGAGATGGGTGCGGTTCGGTGTGTGCCGTTCCCGCCCGTTAGGTCTCCACCGGGTAGACACCGTAAAGCAGCGCTACTGGCGGGTAACTTATGCGCCATGTTACCGGCCGGTAGGGGGGTCGCCAAGGTCAACGGGGCCGAATGTGATCGAAAGCACGCGAGTTGCCCGCGCCCGGGGTTCCGTTGAGCCCGTGGGGATCCCGTTCCCGCAGCTGGGGGCGCTGCGGGGAGATCGATGGCGGTGGGACATGCGTCCCTCGACACGGCGGCGGGGCGGGCGTAAGCAAACGCTCCGCCGCTGGTTAGCGTGGTCGCATGCGCATCGAGACGAGTGCCGGACCGGCGGAGGTGGAGCTCGACCGACCGGGGCGGAACAAACCCCGATTCCTGCTGGTGCTCACCCATGGGTCCGGCGGCGGCGTCGATGCGAAAGATCTACTGGCCGTGCGGGATTCGGCTGTCGCCCAGGGCGGCGCGGTGGCGCTGGTGACGCAGCCCTACCGGGTCGCGGGGCGGCGCGCGCCGGGCAAGGCCGAGGTGCAGGACGCGGCCTGGCTGGAGATCATCGCGGCGCTGCGGAAGAAGGTGCGCGGGGTGCCGCTGATCCAGGGCGGGCGCAGCAATGGCGCGCGGGTGGCGTGCCGGACCGCGCGTGAGGCGAAGGCCGCGGGCGTGCTGGCGCTGTCGTTCCCGCTGCATCCGCCGGGTAAGCCGGAGAAGTCGCGGCGCGAGGAACTGCTGGCACCCGGCGATATCGAGGTCGTAGTGGTGAACGGCGCCCGCGACCCGTTCGGCATCCCCGACGCCGCCGATGCGACCGAAGTGCATGTCATTGCGGGACAGGCGCATTCGTATCGGGCCGGATTCGACGAGATCGTCGCCGCCGTCACGCCGTGGCTGGAGCGCTGGTCGGCGAACTGAGCTAGAAGAGGTCCAGGGCGGGCGGCTGCGGGACGCCGCCCAGGGCGGGCTCCTCGGACGGTGGTTCCGGAATCGGCTTGGTGGCCACCACCAGGGCGTCGATGGCGTCGCGGTGCTCGGTGGGCCGGTGCACGCGGTCGGCGACGCGGATGCGGATCTCGGGTTCGGCCGGGGCGAGGTCGGCGAGGATGTCGGCGGGGGTGAAGGTCAGGGCCGGATTCTGTTCGCCGCCATAGCCTTCCGCCAGATTGAGGGTGTCATTGCCGATCACCAGCAGGGTGGCTCCGGGGGAGAGCATCTCGACCGTGTGCAGCAGCAGGGCGCGGCGCTCGTCGGCGGGCAGGTGCAGGAAGGCCATGAGGATGAGCTCGTACGGGCCGGTGAGGTCGGCCGCGTCCAGGGCGTTGACATCGGTGTGGACCCAGCGGATGCGCCCGCGCACCGAGCGCGACAGCCGCGAGGCGACGGTGCGGCCCTTGTCGATCCCGGTCTGGGAGAAGTCGACCGCGTCCACCTGCCACCCGTGGGTGGCCAGCCACAGCGCGTTGCGCCCCTCGCCGCAGCCGAGATCCAGGGCGCGCGGCAGTTCCGGCCGCGGCTCCCCGATCCCGAGCCCGGCGGTCGGAACCCGCCGCTCCAGTCCGAAGACCTGCTCGACCACCGTCTCGTTCGGGGGTGCGCCCCACACCAATTCGGTGCCGGCGTAGTGCTCGTCCCATTCGGCGGCATCCATGGGCACGAGTCTAGGAGCGGTGCCGGTTACAGCGTCGTGTGCATGAGCAGCACGTTGTACTGGGAGTGCACGGTGGTGAGGAAGTAGAGGTCACGGCCGGTCTGGTACGGGAAGATGAAGGGCGCGTACGCCGACGGCAGCTCCCGGGTGTCGATGAGGACCGAGGGCGCGCTCCACGGACCTTCCGGGCTCGGCGAGGTGTACATGACCACCGAGTTCCAGGGATCGGTGGTGAGCATGATGTATTGCCCCAGATAGTCGTTCCACTGCACCGACATCTCCGCGATGCCGCCGCCGATGACCGGCTTGGCCGCGTTGACGTCCTTCTGCCACTTGCCGCCGTCCCAGTACTCGTACGCGCCCATATCGGTGACGGCCGGTTCCGGCACGCGGGCGACGAAGGCGGGATGGTTGCGGCCGGATTCGGTGCCGAACTCGTAGAGGAATCCGTCGCGCTTGACGAAGGCGTTCATCTGGAAGTTGGCGTTGCCGCCGTCGTCGGGGCGGCGGGTGGCGGGCAGTTCGACCCAGTTCTCGCCATTGTCACCGGAGACCGCGAGGCTGGAGTAGTTGGTCGTCCACTCGCCCGGTTCGTCCCAGGTCTTGACCGACATGAGGCTCATGACCTGGGTCGGGCCCACCGAGATGGCCGCGGTGGGAATGCGGCTGATCTCGATGAAGGGGATCTTCGGGCTGGGGATCAGATCGCGCGCCTGGCCGAAGATGTCACGCACCACGGAGTCGAAATAGATGCCGTTGGCCGGGTTTTGGGTGTGTGAGCGCAGCAGGATGTTGGAGCGCCAGGCCCAGGTGCTGCCGACCAGCAGATTGGGCAGGCCGAGCCCGGCGGTGTCGCCGAACGCGGTGAGCATCTCACCGTTGCCGTTGTCCCACATGATGCCGAGGTCGGTGCCGAGGACGTTGTAGGTCTGGGTGTTATTGGGGCTGGCCATGCCCGTGACCTGGAAGACCGCCTTGGTGCGGCCGGGCAGCTGGGGCAAGCCGTTGGTGCCGTTGAGCACCGGAATCGGGTTGATCGCGTTGGGATTGGCTGCGGCCGGCGTTGTCACGGTAAGGAGCAAGGCCGTGGCACCTGCGAGTGCGGACAACAGCAGGGGGGCGGCTTTGTTCAATGCGGTGCGTCCTCCGGGTCTCGCCGAATAATGCGCGGACCACACCGTGTGTGACGGGCCGCACAATGCGTTCGACTCGTTGGCAAAGTGTGAAAATGCTAACAGCGTGCCCCGAATTCTGGGGCTTGCAAACCGAATTGTTTGCCGTGAGTTGGCTTACACCTCTTTGGTACCACGATTCAGTGCCTGGCGGATGATCAGCGGTAGCTGTGTCGCACGCTCGATCGCCAGCGTCCGGCGCACCGAGGACTGCCAGGTGCGGTCGAACAGCCGCTTCGCGCTCGCTACCGCGTGTTGCGGGCGGGTCGCGATCCGGTCGGCCAGCTTCTCGGCGGCGGCCAGCGGGTCCGCGGTGACCTCGGTGACCAGGCCGATGCGCTCGGCGTAGGCGGCGTCCACCGGATCGGCGGTCATGGTGAGCAGCAGCGCCTGATCGAGGCCGATGAGCCGGGACAGCGTGGCCGCGCCGGTCATGTCCGGGATCAGCCCGTGCTTGACCTCCATCACCGAGAACTCGGAATCCGGTGTGGCGAACCGGAAATCGGCGGCCAGCGCGATCTGCAGGCCGCCGCCGTAGCAACGGCCGTGCACCACGGCGATCACCGGCTGCGGCAGCCGCCGCCACGCCCAGCACGCCTCCTGGAAGGTATTGGTGCCGCGCCACGGCAGCGGGATGAAGTTGCGGACCACGTCGAGCGGATTGCCCATGGCCTTGGCGACATCGAGGCCGGAGCTGAAGCTCGGCCCGTTGCCCGACAGAATGACGGTGCGAATGTCCTTGCGCTTCTCGATGACCCGCGCGACCCGCACCAGCTCGTTGAGCATGTCGATGGTCAGCCCGTTGTGTTTGTCGGGCCGGTCCAGGGCCACATACGCGCGGTCGCCGTCGACGGTGAGGGAAACGTTGTGGCTCATGGTCTTTCCTTAGCGGGGCTGGTCGAGGAGCAGGATCAGAGCTGGTCGAGGAGCAGGCGGGCGCAGCCGGCCGGGTCGTCGTAGAAGGGCGTGTGGCCGCTGCCGTGCAGCGTGACATGCCGCGCCCCGGGCAGGACCGCGCGGGCGCGCCGGGCCTGGGTGGCGTACGTGAGCAGAATGTCACGGTTGCCCCAGGCGATGGTCATCGGGATGCCGTCGAAGGCGGTGCGGTCGGGGAGCCGGAAGTCGGTGAAGGAGGCCAGCGCCGCGTCGAATCCGCCCGCGCCGAGCAGGCCCTCCACGGTGTCCACGGCCACCTGGGGGTCGACCGCCCAGGGCTTGCCGAACACCAGGCCGAGGAACGTGGAACGGCCCGCGGCGTTTCCGAACAGGCTGGGGACGGCCGGACGCAGCACCTTGGTGAGCTGCTTGGCGCGGCCCAGCGCCTGCTGGCACCAGATCCGCCCGGGCGTATCCCAGAACGCGATGGGGGAGAAGGCCGTGACCGAGCGGGCCAGGCCGCGCGCGGCCAGGTCCAGCACGATGCCGCCGCCCATGGAATTGCCTGCCAGGTGCGGGTTTTCGATGCCCTCCGCGGCGAGGAAGTCGACCAGCGCGTCGGCCAGGGTGGAGACCGTGGTGTGCGGCAGTTGTTCGCTGTCGCCGAAACCGGGCAGGTCGACGGCGATGACGTCGAAGGATTCGGCGAGCGTGCCGATGATCGGCTCCCACACCTGCCAGCGGCTGCCGACGCCGTGCACCAGCACGAGCGGATCCCCGCTGCCGGTGCGGTGGTGGTTCAACTTCGTCATTGCGCGGCTCCCCACGTGACCCGAATCCTGCCGGGTCTCACCCTACAGTCGTTGACACGTCGTCAACAGGACGGAAATCGAGGCTCCGGAAGTACGATAAAAGGTATGGCAACCCGGAAAGTGACACTGTCGCTGGACGAGGCGGCCTGGTCCTATGCACAGGATGCCGCCGCCCGCGCGGGCATCTCGCCCTCGGCGTGGATCTCCCGCGCCGCGCGTCGCGAGGCCGTGCGGCTGGGTTTCGGCCCGGCACAGGACCCGGTCGAACTCGCCGCGGCCGACGAGGCGGAACTGCGCGCCGCCGAGAAGGAGCTGCGTGCGCAGGGGTGAACTCTGGGTCTACCACCCGCACGGCACCACCCGAACCCGCACCATCATTCTCATCTCCAGCGACGGCATCAACGAGTCGCCGCGACCCTGGCTGATCGCGGCCGAGGTCGAGTCGGAGGATCCGCGCGACATCCTCGCCGTGCCCATTCCCGGCCACGGCTGGGTGCACGCCGGAAATCTGGGCCGCATCTATCGCGGCTGGCTGGACGAGCGGATCGACTCGGTCGACCACGAGACCGCCGAACGAATCGACACAGCGCTGCGCGCGGCCATGGATCTGTGAGATCGTGCCTGCGGCAGTTTTCGTCCAGTTATTCGAGAGTCGAGGCCCCCGTGCGCATCTCCCTGTTCGCCGCCGCGCTCGTCGCGCTTCCCCTGCTGACCGCCTGTGGCGGCGGCGGTAGCGACAAGCCCGCCGATGTCAGCCAGGCGGACGTGTCCAAGGCACTACAGGACGGTGGGCTCAAGGATGCCAAGCTCGCCGACTGCGCCGCGAAAATCTATGTGGATCAGGGCATTTCGCAGTCCGGGCTGCGCCTCATGATCAAGAACGACGCCAAGTCCGCGGCCGCGCAGGATCCGGAGTCGCTCGGCATGAGCAAGGAGGACGCGGACAAGGCCCGCGCCGCCACCACCAAGATCGTCACGGATTGCCTGAAGCAGCAGTAGTTTTCGATCTCCTCTTGTTAACCCTCGGATGCCGGTGTGCAATCTCTGAATCGACCGGGATCGGCCCGGCATCCGGGAGGGATCACAATGCGGAAATCCGTCGTCGCGGTGGCGCTGCTGGCGCTGCCCCTACTGTCCGCCTGTAGCAACAGCCAGGAGGCGGCCACGCCCACGCCCACCGCGGCGGTGTCGGCCACCTCGGCCGCGGCCACCACCACGCCCGCCACCACGGTGTCCGGTGGGGCGACCACCACGCCGGGCACGAGCCCGGGTGCGACCACCAGCCCCGGCGGCAGCGCCGCTCCCGGCGGCACCCTGACGGTCGATCAGGTCTCGAAGGCCTTGCAGGACAAGGGAAAGCTGAGTCAGACGACCGCTGACTGCGTGGCCAACATCTACATCCAAGAGGGCCTGTCCGACAGCGGCATTCAGAAGATCATCGACAGCGCCAACAGCACCAACCCCGCCAAGGTCAGCCTCGGCACCGACGACCTGATCAAGGCGGGGAAGGCCACCAAGCGCATCGCAACTGAGTGCTCCAAGTAGCGTCTGACATGGAAAAAGCCCCCGCCTCACGAGGCGGGGGCTTTCCTTTGAGCCGATGACGGGAATCGAACCCGCGCTACCTGCTTGGGAAGCAGGAGTTCTACCATTGAACTACATCGGCAGCGTCTTACTCGCGCTCGCGACTCTATCAGACGGTCTCCGACCCGATGCAACTCTTTACCGTTCCCGCTGGTCGGGGTCGTATTTCCTGATCAACCCCGCGCGTCGGGCGCGGCGCGCCGAAGATCGTGGAGTTCTTTCGCCGAAGCACCGAGTCTCGACTACGTGCGGTCGTAAACTGTCCCGCAGGGTCGAAAACCCGTCCACCACAGGAAGTTTGGATGCGCTGAGCGTTTGCTGAAGATGCGCTAGTGCTCCTGCTCGGCGGTCGAGGAGGACGTATGACCGCGGTGCCCGCTCGTGAAGTGCCCGAGCTCGAACCCGTGCGGCCATTTCCACGTCGGATGGGACCCAAGGGGTCGTATCTGTGGAAGGCCATCACCACCACCGATCCCAAGATGCTCGGGAACATGTATTTGTTCACGGCCATGGCGTTCTTCCTGATCGGCGGCCTGATGGCGCTGCTGATGCGGACGGAGCTGGCCCGGCCGGGCATGCAGTTCCTGACGCCGGAGCAGTTCAATCAGCTGTTCACCATGCACGGCACGATCATGCTGTTGTTCTATGCGACACCGATCGTCTTCGGATTTGCCAATGCGGTGCTGCCGCTGCAGATCGGCGCGCCCGATGTGGCCTTCCCGCGGCTGAACTCGCTCAGTTACTGGCTGTACCTGTTCGGGGCCACCATGGCGACCGCCGGATTCGTCACCCCGGGCGGCGCGGCCGACTTCGGCTGGACCGCGTACACCCCGCTCAGCCTCGCCGAACACGCGCCCGGCATGGGCGCGGACCTGTGGATCATGGGCGTGGCGGTGTCCGGTGTCGGCACCATCCTGGGCGGCGTCAATATGATCACCACGGTCATCTGCCTGCGCTGCCCGGGCATGACCATGTGGCGCATGCCCATCTTCACCTGGAACATCCTCGTCACGAGTGTGCTTGTGCTGCTGGCATTTCCGATCCTCACCGCCGCGCTCATGGGCCTGGAGTTCGACCGGCACCTGGGCGGGCACGTCTTCGACTCGTCCAATGGCGGGGCGCTGCTCTACCAGCATCTGTTCTGGTTCTTCGGGCATCCCGAGGTCTACATCGTGGCGCTGCCGTTCTTCGGCATCGTGACCGAGATCTTCCCGGTGTTCAGCCGCAAGCCGCTGTTCGGCTACACCACGCTGGTGTACGCCACGCTGGCCATCGGCGGGCTGTCCATCGCCGTCTGGGCACATCACATGTATGCGACGGGCGCGGTGCTGCTGCCGTTCTTCTCGTTCATGACCTTCCTGATCGCGGTGCCGACGGGAGTGAAGTTCTTCAACTGGATCGGCACCATGTGGCGCGGGCAACTGACCTTCGAGACACCCATGCTGTTCTCCGTCGGATTCCTGGTGACCTTCCTGTTCGGCGGGCTGTCCGGCGTGATCCTGGCCTCGCCGCCGCTGGACTTCCACGTCTCCGACTCGTATTTCGTTGTGGCGCACTTCCATTACGTGCTGTTCGGCACCATCGTGTTCGCCACCTTCGCGGGCATCTACTTCTGGTTCCCCAAGATGACCGGGCGGCTGCTGGACGAGCGGCTCGGGAAACTGCATTTCTGGACGACGTTCCTCGGTTTCCACACCACCTTCCTGGTGCAGCACTGGCTCGGAAATCAGGGCATGCCGCGGCGCTACGCGGATTACCTGCCCGGCGACGGATTCACCACGCTCAACACCATTTCCACCATCGGCTCGTTCATCCTCGGATTCTCGATGGTCACGTTCGTGTGGAATGTGTTCAAGAGCTACCGCTACGGAGAACTGGCGACCGTGGACGATCCGTGGGGCTACGGCAATTCCCTGGAATGGGCGACCACCTGCCCGCCGCCCCGGCACAACTTCTACGAACTGCCGCGCATCCGCTCCGAACGCCCGGCCTTCGAACTGCACTATCCGCACATGGTCCCGCGTATGCGCGCCGAGGCGCACGCGACATGGGGGCTGCGCAAACCGAAGCAGGTCACCGAGGCCGGGCCAGTCGATTCGCCGACCGAACACTGACCTACGCTCTAGGCCGTGCTGCTTTCAGATCGCGACATCCGCAAGGAAATCGCCAATGGGCGTCTCGGGGTCGAGCCCTTCGACGAGAAGCTGGTGCAGCCGTCGAGCATCGATGTGCGGCTGGACAGCCTGTTCCGGGTGTTCAACAACACCCGGTACACGCATATCGATCCCGCGCAGCGGCAGGACGAGCTGACCACGCTGGTCGAACCCGGCGACGGCGAGCCGTTCGTGCTGCACCCGGGCGAGTTCGTGCTCGGGTCCACGCTCGAGGTGTGCTCGCTGCCCGACGATCTGGCCGGCCGCCTCGAGGGCAAATCCAGCCTCGGCCGCCTGGGGCTGCTGACCCATTCCACCGCGGGCTTCATCGATCCCGGATTCAGCGGGCACATCACCCTCGAACTGTCGAATGTGGCGAATCTGCCCATCACCCTGTGGCCGGGCATGAAGATCGGCCAGCTGTGCCTTTTCCGGCTCACCAGTCCGGCCGAGCACCCCTACGGCAGCGCCGCCGCGGGCTCGAAATACCAGGGGCAGCGCGGGCCGACGCCGTCGCGCGCGTACCTGAACTTTCCGGTCACCAAGTGAGTGGTGTTACGGGGTAAGGACAGCCGTCGACCGGCGCGCGTAAAGCGGCCGCTGCCTGGACAGTTGACCGTCGCGGGTGGCGCGAATACGCCGACCGGTGGGCGGGCTTACCGGGTGTACGGATGGCGCGCCACGTCGTAAGGTGACGGCGACAGGTGTGTGGAAACGAGATGGGCATCAGATGAGTTCGGTTCTGGGAGTTTCGGTGGGGGCGGGCGCGGTTCGCGTCGCACGTCCGATCACCGATTCCGCCGAGCCCTTCGATGTGCAGGCCGTCCCGGTCGGGGAGCGGCGGGTCGACGAGCTGGCCGCGGATGTGATCGGCGCCGTGCTGGCGGCCGATCAGCGGATCAGCGCCACGGCCATCGCCTATCGCGACGAGAATCACGCGCGGGCCATCCGGGCCGAGCTGGCGCGGCGGCAGTTCACCAATTACGAACTGGTGCCCGATGTGGTGGCGGCGCTGGAATTCCTCGAATACTCCGGTGAGCTACAAGGTTTCGGCACGGTCGCCCTCTACGACCTGGGTGCGTCCGGTTTGTCCGTGACGGTGGTCGACACCGCGACCCGGCAGGTCTGCTTCAGCGAGCGCACCAGCGATATCAGCGGCGACTACCTGGATTCGCTGATCCGCGAACAGCAGATCGCCTCCGGGCGCATCGCGCATCCGCCGGACCACACCGGGCTGGCCGCGCTGGACGCGCTCTGCCGCCAGGCCAAGGAACAGCTCTCCGGCAGCAATGCGGTGGCCCTGCCCTCGACCGAGGGGCTGGTGCTGCTGTCGCAGGAGAACTTCGAGGCCCTCATCATGCTGGCCGTCGAATCCTCCGCGCGCATGACCCGCGATGTCATCCTGCGCTCCGAACAGCCGGTGCAGGCGGTCGCGCTGCTCGGCGGCTGCGCCCAGATCCCGCTGGTGGCAAGGGTTCTGCGGCGCTGGCTGGGCGTCCCGGTCATCGTGCCCGCCGCGCCCGACACCGTGGTGACCCGGGGTGCGGCCATGCTCGCCCGCCCGGTCATGCACCGGCCCGCGCCCGCGCCGTTCCCCACCGTCCACGAGCACACCCCGCCGCCGCCCGCGGCGGAGACCGCGCCCGCCTGGCTGACCGGTCCGGCCGCGGCGGAGAAGATCGGCCGCCGCCGCGAGATCAGCCTGGCCGGGGTGGCGGTCGGCGCGCTGGTCGTGGTGGCCGCCATCGGCGTCACCCTGGGCTGGGCGCCCCAAGTCCTGGAACACGATTCGCAGCGCCAGGACGCCGTCACCAGTTCGGTCC
>NZ_BAAFGR010000107.1:0-28345 GCF_041154655.1 Nocardia sp. JMUB6875 | reverse complement strand
GGGTGGGGCTGGAACGGGGCGTTCTTGGGGTCGACCGGATCGCCCGGGGTACCGCCCAATTGGCCGAGCGCGCCCTCGACGCCCGCGTAGCGGGGACCGAACGGGGTGTCGGTGAGGAAGTTCTTGGCCAGGCGCGCCGCGGTGAGATCGAAGGTGATCTTCACATTGAGGTAGTCGCCCTTGATGGCGCCGTCCATCTGGTGCATGGGGAACGGGAAGGTGAGCAGCATGCTCAACGCCGAGGTGAGATTGCTGCCGGTGTTCGCGATCTGCTCCAGCGCGGGCCAGAGATTGGCCAGGTTGGCCTTCAGGTCCGGACCGCCCTGCTGCACGATCTTGTCCACGGAATCACTCAGACCACCCAGGGCGGTCAGGGTTTTGGTGATGTTCTCGCGCCGATCGGCCAGCACGGTCAGCGCCGGATGGATGTTGTCGATGGCACTGGCCACCCGATCCTTCTGCTGGGCCAGGATTCCGGAGAACCGGTCCAGCCCGCCCATAGCGGCGATGATGTCCTTGGTCTGACCGTCCAGCGTGCCGATGAGCGAGTTCAACTGCGGCAGCAGATCCCGGATCGCGTCGGTGCGCCCGGAGAACGCCTTGTCGAGCTCGCCGGTGATGTTCTCGAGCTGGCTGATGCCGCCGCCGTTGAGCACGACCGACAGCGAGGACAGCGTCTGCTCGGTGGTCGGGTAGGCGCCCGCCCGCTCCAGCGGGATGACGTCGCCGCCCTTCAATTCACCCTGTGCCGCAACCTCGGTCGGCGCGGCGAGTTCGACGTGGTTGCTGCCGAGCAGCGAGGTCTGGCCGATCTTGGCGACGGCGTTGGCGGGCAGCTTCACGCCCTTGTCGAGGCTGACGGTGACCAGCGCGTGCCAGCCCTCCACGTCGATCCCGGTGACCGTGCCCACCGTGACGTCATTGACCATGACCGGCGAATTGCGGGTCAGCGTGGTCACGTTCGGCATCTGGATCTTCACCTGCCACGCGCCCTCCCCGGTGCCGGCGGCGCCGGGCATGGACAGCGAGTTCAGGCCGTCCCACTCACATCCGGTGGCGCCCAGGGCGATCGCGATCCCGATCGCCAGACCCGCCACCTGTTTGCGGCCGCGAATGTTCTTCATCAGTTGCCTCCCGGGAGCGCCAGATCGGCGAGGCTCTTGGGCACGGTGACCTGAGCGTTGGCACGGGCCGCGAGTTCCGGTGTGCTGTATTTGATCTGATCGGGGCGCGCACCCGCGGCGGTGGCCGGGCTGAGCATGAACGGCAGGTAGTTCATGGCCAGGTTGCCGAACACCGGTCCCAGGATCTGGGAGCACAGATTCGCGCTCTTGTCGGACTCGTTGTCCTGCAACGCCGCGATCGAACCGCACAGGAAGCTCATCGGATCGGCCATATTGGTGAGCACCGGGTAGCCGGTCACCGAGCCGGTCGCGGGCTTGTAGATCTGATAGAAGTTCGTGAGCGCGGTGGGACCGGCGTGCAGCACCTGCTCGAGCTGGGGCCGCTTGTCCACCAGCAGCTGGAGCACATCGGTCATCCGCTCCAGGCTGTCGGTGAGCGCACCGCCGCGCGACTCGATGAAGCGGCGCACATCCGAGACCGCACCGTCCAGATTGTCCAGTGCCGCACCGAGATCGGTGGACACGCCCGCCAGCACCGAGGACACCGACGCCAGCCGCCCGCCGAACTGCACGATCTGATCGTTGCTGTGCGACAGGGCGTCCACGAACACCTGCAGGTTGCGGATGGTCGCGAACAGGTCGGTGCGGCCGTCGGAGAGCGTGGTCAGCGCCCCGGACAGCTCCTTGAGCGCATCGCGGAACGCCTGGCCGTTGCCGTCCAGGTTATTGGCGGCGGTGTCGACGAAACGCCCGAACGAGCCCTGCTTGTCCTGGCCGACCGGGCCGAGAGTGGTTGCCAGCTTGTTCAATTCGGCCTTGATGTCATCCCATTCGACCGGGATGGCGGTGTGCTCGATCGGGATGGTCCCGCCGTCCTTCAGCTTCAGACCGCCGGTGTAGGCGGGCGCGAGCTGAATGAATCGGGCCGAGACCAGCGATGGCGAGACCAGTACGGCCTTGGCGTCGGCCGGAATGTCGATGCCGCGGTTCAGCGTCATCTTGACCGTGACCCGGTCCTTGCCCGGATCCACCGAATCGATCTTGCCGACCTTCACCCCGAGGACCCGGACCTCGTCATTGGCGTACAACCCGCTGGTGGACGGGAAATACGCGGTGACCTTGGTCGTGCCGATCCGGCTCACGACCGCGTATCCGGCGCCGACCACGATGGCGACCAGCGCCACCACCGCGGCGACCCGCGCCCAGCGGGGCATCGTTCCAACTTTGCGCAGTGCGTTCATTTACCCGGCTCCGTCTGTGCCGGGGAGATGACCGGCGGGAAGTCTTTCAGGTAGTGCTGGAGGTCGGCGGGCAGATGCTCCGGCCACACCATCGAGTCGATCAGCATCTGGATGTAGCTGCTGTTCGCGTTGACGATGTAGGCCTGGAAGTAGGGGCCGCTGCCGACCTGCTCACCCAGCGCACCCGCGTAGGGGCCGAGGGCGTCGAGCGCGTCGGAGAGGTTCTGCTTGTTCCGCTGCAGCACCCCGAGCACCGAATTCAGCTTGTCCAGTGTGGGTTTGAGCTGCGCCTCGTTGTCGTTGACGAATCCGGTGAGCTGCTGGGCCAGCGAGTTCACGTAGGTGATGAGCTGGCCGAGCGCCGTCTTGCGCGCGTCCAGCTCGCCCAGCAGGCTGTTGCCGTCCACTAGCAGCGCGTTGATCTCCGAGGCCCGGTCGGACAGCACCTTGGTGACGCTCTGCGCCTTGCCGAGCAGATCGGTCAGCGCCTGATCGCGCGTATTGATGCTGCGCGACAACGCCGTAATGCCGTCGAGCGCGGAGCGCAGCGGCGCGGGAGTGTCCTTGAAGGTGTCCGACAAGGTGTCCAGGGTCTTGTTGACCTGATCCATGTCCAAACCCTTGACGGTGTTGGACAGATCGCCGAGCGCGTCGTTCAGCGAGTACGGAGAGGTGGTTCGGTCCAACGGAATCGTGGACTGCCCGCGCAGCGTGCCCTCGCCCGCGGGGGTGACCTCGAGCGACTTGCGACCCAGCACCGTGTTGGTCTTGATCGCGGCGGAGGTCTTGTTCCCCAACGAGATTCCCTCGTCGAGGGTGAACCGCACCTTCACCTTGGCGCCGTCCAGCTTCACGTCCTCCACTCGGCCCGATTTCACGCCGGCGACCTGAACCTGGTCGCCGGGGAGCAGGCCGCCCGCATCGGCGAACAGCGCCGAGTACTCGGCGCCGGACCGCACGAAGGGCAGCCGATCGAACTGCAGCGACGCCAGCGAGACGGTCGAGGCGAGCACGACACCGATGATGCCGACATTGATCAGGGGCGAACGCTCGGTCACTTGCCGCACCTTCCGGTCGTCTGGCCACCGGGCAGTTTCACGTGCAGCGGCTTACCGTCCGGACCGTCGATGAGCAGGTCGGTCGGACAGGCGTAGATGTTCAGGAACGAACCGTAGGAACCGATGCGCACCAGCTTCTTGTAGGCGTCGGGCAGGTTCTCGATGATCCACTGCAGCTCGTCGGTGTTGTCGTCGAGCAGGCTCGCGGTCCGGCCGAGCTGATCGAAGCTGGCCTTCAGATCCGGCCGGGCCGTCCGCAGCAGATCGGTGAGATCGCCGGTGGCGCCGGAGATCCGGGGAATGGCGTCGCCGATCGGATCCTTGTCCGCGGCCAGACCGCTGACCAGTCGCTGCAATTCGTCCAGCGTGCTGCCGAAGGCCTGATTGCGGTCGTCGATGGTGGACAGCACCGTCTTCAGGTTGTCGATCACGCTGCCGATCAGAGCGTCCTTCTCCGCCAGCGTCTTTCCGAACGAGCCCGAGCTGTTCAGCAGTGCCACCAGCGTGCCGCCCTGGCCCTGGAAGACCTGCAGCAGCGCGCTGGTCAGGTCGTTGACCTGACCCGGATCCAGGCCGCGCAGCAGCGGCTTGAATCCACCCAGCAGCATGTCCAGGTCCAGCGCGGGCTTGGTCCGCTCGACCGGGATGGTGCCGTTCTTGCCGAGAGTCTGTGTGGTACCGGGTCCTTCGAGCAATTCCATATACCGGTCGCCGACGAGATTCTCGTAGCGGATCGTCGCCTGGGTGCTGGCGTAGACCTTGTACTTGCGATCCACGTCGAAGTCGACGTGCGCCAGCTTGTCCTTGCCCACGTACACCCGGCTCACCGAGCCGACCGGCACACCCGCGATGCGCACCTTCGAGCCGGGCAGCATGCCCGACGAGCTGGTGAACACCGCGTGGTAGCCGTTCTCACGGGCAAAACGCATCTGCGAGAAGATCACTCCGAGCATGGCCAGCACCAGCACCATGACGAGGGTGAACAGGCCGAGCTTGACGGTGACGGCGCGAGGTTTGAACTTCACTTGCCGCCTCCCGACATTCCGGGCATGCCCGCGTACAGCAACTGGAAGACATTGGCATTGATGTGCAGCGGTCTGGTCTCCGGATGCCACGCCTCGCCCTCGGAGGTGTCGACCACCAGGAAGCCGTTGGGGACGCCCGGCACATTGTCGAGCACACCCTCGCAGTGCGGGCCGCCGGAGGCGTTCACCTTCGGCAGATCCTGCGGATACTTGTAGGGCTCACCGCCGGGCATGATGCTGGCGTTCATGTTGACCGCCGGGTACCGGCCACCGAACATGTCGGCGACGAGCGGCATGTTCGAGCCGAGACCGACGATGGTGCAGTAGATCGCCGAGCGGTACTCGTTGAGGATTCCGGTGGTCGGCCGCAGTAGCGCCAGCGCCTGGACGACCGGTGATCCGATCTCGTTCAGGATCGGGGTCGTGGTGTCGGACAGCCCGATCAGATCGGTGAGCATGGCGTCGATGCGCTGCTGCTCGTCCACGATGGCCTTACCGGTGACCACCGCATTGTCGGTGGTGCGCAGCAGATCCGGCACGGTGTCGGCGTAGGTGCCGCTGACGATCGTGGTCTTCTGCAGATCGGTCTGCAGGGTCGGCAGCGACGGATTGATCTGCTGCAGGAAGGCATCGGCGTCGACCAGCGCCTGGCCGAGCTTGTCGCCGCGACCCTGCAGCGCGGTGCCGAGAGCCGTGAGCGTCGCGTTCAGCTTCTCCGGCTGCACCTTCGCCAGCACGTCGTTGAGGTGCTGGAAGATGGTGTTGAACTCGACGGTCACCGACTGCGCCCGCACGGTCGCGCCCGGCCGCAGCGAATCGGCCGAAGGCTGCTCCGGCGCAACGAAGTTGATGTACTTGGCGCCGAACACGGTGGTCGAGTTGATGTTCACGGTGGCGTTGGCCGGGACCAGCTTCAGCTTGTCCGGGTCGAGGGCGAGTTCGATCCGCGCGCTGCCGTCGGCGTTGTCACCGATGGACTTGACCCGCCCGATCTCGACACCGCGGATCTTCACCTTGGCGTCGCGATCCATGACCAGGCCGGCGCGCGGCGCCGAGACGGTCACCTTGACCGTGTCCTGGAAGCCGCCGGCGAACATCACCAGGCACAGCGCGACGGCCCCGACGAGGACCAGCACCATGCCCGCACCCGCCAGGCGAATCACCCAGCCCTGTTCGAGATATCGCTTGGGCTGGAGTTTTGCGACGAACGGCGAGCCGATCGGGCTCGCCACGCCGTCTTGTGTCTGAACCATGTCCCGCCCTACCCGGAGAGATGGAAATTGCCGGAGGTGCCGTAGATGGCCAGCGACATCAGCAGCGTCACCATGACGACCGCGATCAGCGAGGCCCGCACCGCATTGCCTACCGCCACGCCCACGCCCACCGGACCGCCCGCGGCGTGATAGCCGTAGTAGGTGTGGATCAGCATGACCGCCATGGCCATGAAGATCGCCTGCGCGAACGACCAGAGGATATCGCTGGGGATCAGGAAGGTGGAGAAATAATGGTCGTACACACCGGCGGACTGGCCGTAGATCACCACGGTCGCAAAGCGACTCGCGATGAAGGAGGCGATGACCGCCAGTGAGTAGAGCGGGATGATCGCGATGATGCCCGCCAGCATCCGGGTGCCCACCAGGAACGGGATGGGCCGGATGGCCATCACCTCCAGGGCGTCGATCTCTTCGGAGACGCGCATGGCGCCCAATTGCGCGGTGGTGCCGGCGCCCAGCGTCGCCGCCAGGCCGATGCCCGAAATCACCGGCGCCGCAATGCGAACGTTGATGAAGGCGGCGAAGAAGCCGGTCAGGGCCTCGACGCCGATATTGCCGAGCGAGCTGTAGCCCTGCACGGCGATGGTGCCGCCGGCGGCCAGGGTCAGGAAGCCGACGATCACGACGGTGCCGCCGATGACCGCCAGAGCGCCTGTGCCCATGGAGATCTCGGCGATCAGCCGGATGGTCTCGGTGCGGTAGTGGACCAGCGCCTTGGGCACCGAGCCGATCGAGCGCCCGTAGAACACCGCGTGCTTGCCGACGGAGTCCAGGCTCTCGGAGAAACGCCGAAAGCGGTTGGTCACCTTCGGAAAACGAGATTGGATCACGAACGCCATCTGATCACCGCGCCGTGAACTTGATGCCAACGGCGGTTACCACGACGTTGATGACGAACAGCGCCATGAAGGCGAACACGACGGTCTGGTTCACGGCGTCGCCCACACTCTTGGGACCGCCCTTGACGTTCAGACCGAGGTAGCAGGCGACCAGTCCGGCGACGAGACCGAACAGCGTGGCCTTCACCTGCGAGATGACGAGCTCGGGCAGGTGGGTCAACAGGGTGATGCCGTTGACGAACGCACCGGGATTGACGCCCTGCAGGAAGACGGAGAAGAGGAAGCCGCCCAGGATGCCGATGGTCGACACCAGGCCGTTGAGCAGGAAGGCCACGAACATCGAGGCCAGCACCCGCGGCACCACCAGACGCTGCACCGGATCGATGCCGAGCACCCGCATGGCGTCGATCTCCTCGCGGATGGTGCGCGCGCCCAGATCCGCGCAGATGGCGGTCGCGCCCGCACCGGCCACGATGAGCACCGTGACCATGGGGCCGATCTGGGTGACCGAGCCGAAGGCCGCGCCCGCGCCGGACAGGTCGGCCGCGCCGATCTCCCGCAGCAGGATGTTGAGGGTGAAGCTCACCAGCACGGTGAACGGAATGGCGACCAATAGGGTCGGGACGATGGAAACCCGGGCGATGAACCAGGACTGATCGATGAATTCCCGTCGCTGAAACGGGGGCCGTACCGCGGCGCGAGCAACATCGCCGGCGAGTTCGAAGAACCCTCCGACCGCCCGCAGCGGTACGGCAAGGACTTCATTCATTCCCGCTATTCCTCCTGCCCCTGCCTAGCGATAGCAACCGAGATTTGAATGTGATCTCGGTCCCGCTCGAAGATTAGAACACGTTCTCGTACGGTTCGGGAAGGTTTTCCTGGTTAGAACAGGTCTTCTTTCTGAACTAACGTCCAGTTTTGAGAACATGTTCACCCCATGCTAACCATCAAGATATGCCACACTGTGAGGCGACACACATAGTTGATCCCCATTCCTACCAACGATCGATCCCGTGATCAACCGCAGGGCCGGAGGCTGGGCCGGATATACGGAAACTCGCAGCCCCCGGCGGGGAAACTGAGGTAACCCTCAGCCCAGATCCTTCAGCGAGGAAGCGGAAAACGAAGCGTCCGAACCGCGTTCGGCGAAATAACCGCCCAGGCTCGCGGCGAGGCCCTCGCGGGTCCACTCGCCCTCGGCGTCGAAGCGCCGCTCGACCACCGGGGCGGCCATCAGGGCCACCATCGGGCCGTAGACAACGAAGAGCTGACCAGAGATCGATTCGGCCGCGGGGGAAGCCAGGAAGGCCACCAGCCGCGCGACATGATCGGGGGACAGCGGATCCGGCCCCTCGTCGGGGGCGGCGGAGAAGACGTTCTCGGTCATGGCCGTGCGGGCACGGGGCGCGATGGCGTTGGCACGCACGCCGACCTGCTCCAGGGCCCGGGCCGCCGACAGGGTCAGCGCGGTGATACCGGCCTTGGCCGCACCGTAATTGGCCTGTCCGGCCGGGCCGAGCAGACCGGCCTCCGACGAGGTGTTGATGATCCGGCCGTAGACCGGGGCGCCCGTCTCCTTGTATTTACCGCGCCAGTACGCGGCGGCATTGCGGGTCAAGAGGAAGTGACCGCGCAGGTGCACCGCGACGACGGCGTCGAAATCCTCGTCGGACATGTTGAACAGCATCTTGTCCCGGGTGATCCCGGCATTGTTCACCACGATGTCCAGCCCGCCGAGGCTCTCCTCGGCGGTGCGGATGAGGGCGTCGGCGGTGGCGCGCTCGGCAATGCTGCCGGCCACGAACTCCGCCTTGACGCCCAGCGCCCGGATGTCGGCGAGGGTTGCGCTCGCCGCGTCGTTTTCGGCAAGGTCGTTGACGACGATCGAAGCGCCGGCCCGGGCCAGCTCGAGGGCTTCGGCCCGGCCGAGCCCGGCGCCCGCGCCGGTGACGATGGCAACCCGGCCGGAAAGACTTACATCAGAATCGCTCACCGGGCCGACTCTAGAACGTGTTCCACCCGGCGGGCAAGCATCCGCTCAGACCAGCTTCAGCGCCGCCTTGGGGCACTGCGCCACGGCCGACTCGATATCGCGGCGGTTGGCCTCGGTGACCTCGGCCTCGTTGACGAACAGATTGTCGTCGTCATCGAGATCAAAGACGTCAGGGGCGATTCCGACGCAGATTCCGTTGGCTTCGCACTGATCGAAGTCGACGATGACCTTCATGTTTCTCTCCTTAACCACTGGTTGTGCCCGAGCCTAACAACCAGACCCGCGCGCAACCAGCAAAGTAGCCCTAACCGGAACCAATACTGGAACATGTTTCACTTGCGTGCGATGATCGGCTGAACCGAGAAACGAAGGCTAGAGGTACTCCTATGCGTATCGCCTACACGCCGCAACAGGAACAGCTGCGTGCCGAGCTACGTGACTATTTCACCAAGCTCATCACTCCCGAACGGCGGCAAGCGCTTTCGGCGCAGACCGGCGAATACGGCGAGGGCAACGTCTACCGCGAGGTCGTCGAGCAGATGGGCCGCGACGGCTGGCTCGCCCTGGGCTGGCCCAAGGAGTACGGCGGCCAGGACCGCTCCACCATGGATCAGCTGATCTTCACCGACGAGGCCGCCATCGCGGGCGCCCCGGTGCCGTTCCTGACCATCAACTCGGTGGCGCCGACGATCATGCACTACGGCACCGAGGAGCAGAAGAAGTTCTTCCTGCCCAAGATCGCCGCCGGTCAGCTGCATTTCGCCATCGGCTACTCCGAGCCGGGCGCGGGCACCGACCTGGCCTCGCTGCGCACCGCCGCGGTCCGCGACGGCGACGACTGGATCATCAACGGCCAGAAGATGTGGACCTCCCTCATCGCCTACGCCGATTACATCTGGCTGGCCGCGCGCACCGACCCGAATGCCAAGAAGCACAAGGGCATCTCGATGTTCATCGTGCCGACCACGGCGGAGGGCTTCTCCTGGACGCCGGTGCACACCATGGCCGGGCCGGACACCAGCGCCACCTACTACCAGGACGTGCGGGTCAAGAACTCCGACATGGTGGGCCCCGAGAACGGCGGCTGGGCGCTGGTCACCAACCAGCTCAACCACGAGCGCGTCGCGCTGACCTCGTCGGCGCCGCTGGCCCTGGCGGTCGCGCAGGTCACCGAGTGGGCCCGCAATACCAAGTCCGCCAACGGCTCCCGCGTCATCGACCAGGAATGGGTGCAGATCGCGCTGGCCAAGGTGCACGCCAAGGTCGAATACCTGAAGCTGACCAACTGGGAGATCGCCTCGCGCGCCGATCAGGGCGGCGATGCCGCGCCGCGCCCGTGGGACGCCTCGGCCACCAAGGTGTACGGCACCGAGCTGGCCACCGAGTCCTACCGCGCGCTCATGGAGATCCTCGGCCCGCAGGCCTACCTGCGCCAGGATTCCGCCGGTTCGCAGCTGCGCGGCCGCCTCGAGCGCATGCACCGCGCCTGCCTGATCCTCACCTTCGGCGGCGGCACCAACGAGGTGCAGCGCGACATCATCGCCATGACCGCCCTCAAGCAGCCCGCCGCGGCCCGCTGAACGAAACCTAGGTAGCCATCATGGATTTCACTCTCACCGAGGCGCAGCAGGATCTGGCCCGCCTCACCGCCGAGGTCACCGGCAAGCTGGTCACCGCCGACCGGCTGCGGGAACTCGACCGGAACTTCGACGCCGACGGCAACCCGACCGTGCGCTTCGACCAGCAGCTGTGGGCCTCGCTCGCCGAGACCGGCGTGCTGGCGGCGGCGCTGCCGGAAACGGTGGGCGGCAGCGACTTCGGCGTGCTGGAGCAGACCGCCATCCTGCGCGAGATCGGCAAGTCGGTCGCGCCGGTGCCGTACCTGTGGTCGATCGTGCTGGGCGCGGGCGCGCTCGCGCAGTTCGGTTCCGCGCCGCAGCGCGAGCTGGCCGCCAAGGCCGCGACCGGCGAGGTCATCCTCACCGCGGCGCTGAGCGAGGAGCGCAACTGGGAGCTCGGCAAGCCGGTCACCACCGCCATCGCGGGCAACGGCTGGCTGTTGACCGGGCTCAAGACCACGGTGCCGTTCGCGCGGCAGGCCGATCGAATCCTGGTGTCCGCCGGCATCGACGGCGTCCCGGCCGTGTTCCTGGTCGACCCGTCGCACGAGTCCGTGCGCGTCGAGGATCAGATCGTCACCGACCGCTCCCCCGAGGCCGAGGTCGAATTCGCCGGTACCCCCGCCGAATTGGTGGGCACCGTGGACCAGGGCGCCGAGATCCTGACCTGGCTGCTGGAGCGCGCCTGGCTGGGCCTGGCCGCCACCCAGCTCGGCGTGGTCGAGAAGGGCCTGGAGCTGGTCGCCGACTACGCCCGCGAGCGCGAGCAGTTCAACCGCAAGATCGGCAGCTTCCAGGCCGTGGCCCAGCGTCTGGCCGACGGCTACATCGATGTTCAGGGCGTGCGCCTGGCCGTGCAGCAGGCGGCGTGGCGACTGGCCGAGGGCCTTCCCGCTGCCGCCGAGGTGCACACCGCCAAGTTCTGGGCCGCCGAGGCGGGCCACCGCGTCGCCCACACCGTGGTCCACGTGCACGGCGGCGTCGGCATCGACCGCGATCACATCGTGAACCAGTACTTCACCGCGGCCAAGCACAACGAGTTCGCGCTCGGCGGTGCGACCGATCACCTGCGCGCGCTGGGGGCGCTGCTCTCCGAGGCGCAGTAGCTCTGCTCTCCGGAGCGCAGTAGCCCGGCCGACCCTGCAAAGCGGCCGACGGCGAGGCGGTGGTTTCCATACCGGCCACCCCCTCGCCGTTTTTCTTTGTCCGGAGCCGGTTTACGGCACCAGCGGACCGGCGATCACCCGCTCCCCCGCCGCCCAATTGCCCTGCCAGCCGAAGGCCGCGTCATTGGCTTGCTTGCGCTGCCACAGCGCCAGCAGCAGATCCGATGCGGTGCCCGAGATTTCGGCGACCGGCGTCCCCGGACCGTAGGTCCAGTTGTCGCCGGTATCGGTCGAGCGCACGCTCAGCGCGACCTCCGGCTCCTGGGCCAGCCCGCGCTGAATCATGCGCGGCGCGAACAGTTCGAACACCTCGGTGATGCCGTCCACGGCGAGGGCCGGTTCGAAGGATTCGGCGGTGCCGAGCGCGTTCTGCCCGTCCCACAGATGCATGAGGGTTTCCTGGGCGCGCCGGCGCTGCCAGAAACCGACCGTCCTCGGCAGCAGGCTGGTGAACGTCCAGGCCGGAGTCTCGGGAGCCACCGACAGCGCTTCGAGGATCGCCTTCGCGCTCGCGTCGTACCAGGCGCGCAGTTCGATCGGATCCTTCGGGGCGGGCGGGCCCTGATAGTCGCCGCGGCCCTCCGCCACCCCGGTGACCACCCACATGTTCCCCTGCCCGACGTGGTCGACGAGGTCGTAGAGGGTCCAGTCCCCGCAGCTCGGAACGGGTGCGGCCAGATTCACGTCGGGCGTGATCAGCTCCCCGAACTCGTCCAGCTTCTCGCGCAAAACGGCCACAAAATCCATGCGGCTCACGCTAAACAGTGAAAGCCCAGCGTGCCAGCTATATCCGGCCTACGACACGCGAATTTCGGCCAACGATCAGGATTCGAGTTCGCGCACCGAATCAGGATTCGAGCTCACGCACGGAGAGGATGCGCTCCCCGGCGGGGTCGGGGTGGTCGCAGGCGGGTTCGATCTCGAGCAGCAGGGCCTCGCCGCGCGCGTCGTGGCGAACGGCCCGGCCCAGCGCGGTGGCGGCCCGATAGTGGGCGGGCGTGCGCAGGACGTGGCGGACCGCCCGCGCGATGCGCTGCGGAGTCGCGGTGCGGGGCAGCACGATTCCGGCCCGATGGGCGCGCACGCGGGCCGCGTTGTCGGCGGTGTCGCGGCCGTGCGGGAGCACCACCGCGGGCAGATCCGCGGCGAAGGCCTTCATCAGCGTGCCGTGCCCGCCGTGCGTGACGACCAGGCTGGCGTGGCGCATGAGCTCGCGGTGCGGTGCGGCCCGCAGCACGCTCACGTTCGGCGGCGCGTGGATCGCCTCCGGATCGACGGCCGGGCCGGTGGTGAGCACGCCGCGCACGGGCAGCAGGCCCAGCGCCTCGACGATCCTTTGCAGGCAATCGGTTTGGCCGCGATCGGTGGTGGACAGCGCGACCAGGATCAGCGGCTCGCCGCCGTCGGTCTGAGTCCAGGCGGTGCCCTCCACCCAGTCCGGCTCGTCCAGGATCGGGCCGACCCAGCGCACCCCGTCCGGATTCTGGCCCTGGAAATCGAAAGCGGCACTGGACAATACGAGTTGCCGGTGGGCCAGCTGCGCCTGATCCTGATAGTGCGCCAGCCGTTCCAGCCCGAAATCCGCGCGCAGCGCGTTGAGCCGGGGTAGCAGTTCCTCGTCCCAGCGCCGCTGCACCAGCGAGCCCACCACCCGATCGCGCAACCGCCCCAGCGGCCCGCGCGCCGGCCCGAAGCCGGTGCCCGGCGGCGGCCCGCCTTCCACCGGCAGGGGATAGACGCCGGGGATGAGCACCGAGTACGGCACCTCGCAGGCCT
The DNA here is from genome assembly GCF_041154655.1 of Nocardia sp. JMUB6875. Taxonomy (NCBI): domain Bacteria; kingdom Bacillati; phylum Actinomycetota; class Actinomycetes; order Mycobacteriales; family Nocardiaceae; genus Nocardia; species Nocardia sp. JMUB6875. Next base: position 15,230 of record NZ_BAAFGR010000107.1, on the reverse strand, counting down.
GCGCGGCGACCATGGCGCCGAAGGCGAAATAGGAGGCCAGCACCAGATCCGGTCGCTCGGCATCGATTTCGTCGGCGGTGTCGCGCGCGTAGCCGGCCCCCGCGCGCGGCCGCAGCCGCGCCCCCGTCGCCGCCACCGCGCCGGCCAGGGATTCCTCGGCCAGTACCGTCACCCGATGTCCACGCCGCACCAGCCGCCGCACCACACCCAGTTCCGGCGGCACGGTTCCGCCGCTACCGGTGAGAGCGACCAGGTAGCTGTGATTCATCGGGCACCTCCACCAGCCACTCTCGCATGACCGATGAGTTTCCCGCACCCGCTTCGTCTGCACGGGTATATCGATGACGCGCGAACCGATCGCGGAGAAGAGGGGCCAACCGCCATGCCGAGCAAGATGATCTTCCTGAACCTGCCCGTTGCCGACCTGGAGCGATCCAAGCGGTTCTACGAGGCGATCGGCTGGAAGGTGAATCAGGATTTCACCGACGGCAATGCCGCCTGCATCGTCGTGGACGACAACATCTGCCTGATGCTGCTGACCCACGAGTTCTTCACCACCTTCGGCACCCGCCCGATCGGCGACACCCGCGCCACGGTCAACTCCCTCTACGCCCTGTCGCTGACCAGTGCCCAGGAGGTCGACGACCTCACCGACGCGGCCCTGCGCGCGGGCGGCACCGAGGAGGTCAACGCCGACAAGCGCGCCCAGGAGGCCGAGGTCGGCATGCACGGCCGCACCTTCCTCGACCCCGACGGCCACCAGTGGGAACCCTTCTATATGGCGTACCCCGGCAACTGACGTATCCAGCTGCCGTTCGGCGGTTTTCGGCCGTCGATGGCATCGTGTCCTTCGTGAACGAAGGAACTGATCGATGACCGAGGCGCCCGAAACGCGCGGCGGAATCTCGCTGGGCGCGTATCTCAAACGGGAACGGCTGCGCCAGGGCATGACCCAGCGGGCCGTGGCCGACGCCCTGCACATGTCGACCAGCGGCTACGAGAAGATCGAGAACGGACAGCGCATTCCGCATCAGGACACCCTCAACGCCTTGGCCCGGCTGTTCGAGATCCCCATGAACCGCCGTCGGGTGCTGTGGTCCATAGCGACCGGTGACGACCTGGGGGTGTCCGCGGGAGCTTCGGGCTCGGTGACCGAGGGCATGCGGGTCTTCATGCGCAACCTGCGCGGACCCGCGTGCCTGCACCAGATACCCGAATTCAACATCCTCGCGGCCAATGCGCTGGGCGTCCGAATGTTCCCCTGGCTGGATCCCCGCCTCGGATCCGCGACCCGTCCCCACAACATCATCGTGGCGACCATGACCGACCCCCGCGCACCCCAGATCTTGGTCAACTGGGCCGATTTCATCCATCGCTGTGTCTTCGGCCTGCAGGAGTACGCGCTCGCGACCACACCGCTCGAGCGGGTGCGAGAGATCCGCGAGGCCTGCCGGTCGAACCCGGAGTTCGACCGCATCTGGAACACTCCGTGCCCACCCGAGGTGCTGGCCGACGACACCGCGCTCATCCGGGACCCGGCCACCGGCACTGTCTCGAAGTACCAGGTCGACTGCCTGCGCTGGTCGTACCCCCACCGCGATATGGAGCTGTTCAGCCTGACCCCGCGCGACCCCGACCCCGCCACCGAAGATCCCGACACCTCCAGCATCGTGACGTGGTGAACCGCAAGCCCTCCAGCGAACTTCTTGGGGCACAACCTGTGTCACACCCAATGCGGGTGGGTCAGCGATCTTGATCTTGAACTCCCGTCCCGCGAAGGTAAGAGAGCCGCGGGCCGGGTTCATGTCTACAGCCTGGACAGGAGGGGACCGGCCCGCGGAACTACCCCGGCGCATGGGCTGGACGGCAGCTTCCTGCCCTCCGCCGGATTACCCGGAGCGCCGGCCTAATTCGGCCGCAGCTCCATCGGGAGACCGAAGAGGGGGAACAGTTTTTCGGTGTCGAGGAAGAAGGTGAGGCCGGAGATGCGGTCGCCGTCTAGTTCCAGGGTGGTGATGGACCAGGGGGTCCACAGGCCGGGCTCGCCGCTGGGCTTGTAGTGGCCGAAGGCGGGGAGTCCGTTGGCGCCGGCGAGGGGGATCATGCGGGAGTCGCGGCAGGCGTGGCCGGTGCCGAGCATGAACTCGGCGACGTTGTCCGGGCCGGAGATCCACAGCGAGAACGGCGGCATGGACAGTGCCACATCGGCCTTCAGCAGGTCGGTCAGGGCGGTCATGTCATAGGCCTCGAAGGCCTTGACGAAATCGTCGACCAGTTTGCGCTGCTGCTCGTTGTTCTCGTCGAACGGATCCGAAACCGTCGACGTCTCCTGCACTTTCGACATGGTGGCGCGGGCGCGCTGCAGGGCGCTGTTCACCGAGGCGGGCGACACGTTCAGCATGTCGGCGGTCTCGCCGGCCGAGAAGCGCAGCACCTCGCGCATGATCAGGATGGCGCGCTGGCTGGCGGGCAGGTGCTGCACCGCGGCGACGAAGGCCAGGCGCAGGGTGTCCTTCGTGCTCGCGGCCTCGGCCGGATCGGCCCCGAAGGCGAGCGCGTTCGGAATCGGTTCCACCCACACGTAATCCGGCTCCGGCGCGGGCAGCTGCGAATCGGGGGTCGAGGGACCGTTCAGATCCATGGGCCGGGCACGCCGCTGCGGCCCGTCCAGCATGTCCAGGCAGACATTCGTGGCGATCTTGTACAGCCACGAGCGCACACTGGAGCGGCCCTCGAACGAGTCATACGACTTCCACGCGCGCGTGAAAGTCTCCTGCACCGCGTCCTCGGCTTCGAATGAGGACCCGAGCATTCGATACGCATAGGCGCACAGTTCGCGCCGATGCCCTTCGAAAGAGCGCAATACGTCATCGGAAATAGTGACGGATCTGCTTACCTTCTCGCTCATGGCCAACAGCCTCGCACAGCCCACCGACAAGAAAAACCCACAAAAATGGTGGATGCCCGCCCGCATCGAAAATGCGGGCGGGCATCACATCACTGTAATTCGCTGGGCGAGAAGCTACTTGCTACTCGAAGCCTGCGCGTGGTCGTCGGCCTCGCGCGCCTCGGTCTGCGCCTTGGCCCACTTGTAATCCGGCTTACCCGCGGGCGAACGCTTGATCTCGTCCGCGTACCACAGGCTGCGCGGCATCTTGTAGGAGGAGATCTCCTTGGTCAGGGTCGGGCGCAGCTCCTCCAGCGTCGGGCGGGCCTCGCCGCGACACTGCACGACCGCGACCACCCGCTGGCCCCAGCGCTCGTCGGGCACGCCGACCACCAGCGCGTCGAAGATGTCCGGGTGCGCCTTGAGCGCGCCCTCGACCTCTTCGGGGTAGATCTTCTCGCCACCGGAGTTGATGGACACCGAACCGCGACCGAGCATGGTGACGGTGCCGTCCTCCTCCACCCGGGCGAAGTCGCCGGGGATGGAGTAGCGAATCCCGTTGAACACCTTGAAGGTTTCGGCGGTCTTGACCGGGTCGTTGTAGTAGCCCAGCGGGATGTTGCCGGTGCGGGCCAGCATGCCGACCTGTCCGGAGCCGGGCGCGACCTCGTTGCCGTGCTCGTCGATCACCTTGGTCGAGCCGTCGATCTTCACGCGCGGGCCGCCGGTGTGGGTGGCGCCCTTGGCCGCCACGGCCAGACCGCCGAAGCCGGTCTCCGAGGAGCCGATCGAATCGGTGATGAGCGCGTTCGGGAACCGCTCGATGAACTCGTCCTTGAAGGCGGGCGAGAACAGCGCCGCGCTGGAGGCCAGCACCCACAGGCTCGAATGGTCGTACGGCTTACCGGTTTCCGGGTTGCCCTCGGCCACCGCGTCCAGCATCGGGCGGGCCATGGCGTCGCCGGTAATAAAGATCATGTTCACGCCGTGGTTCTCGATGGCGCGCCACACGCCGTGCCCGCTGAACTCCGGCAGCATGACGGCCTTGCCGCCGTCGAAGAGGCTGTGCAGGGTCGCGGTGAACGCGCCGCCGTGGATCAGCGGCGGGATCGGGTAGCGCACCATCTGGGTGTTGCCGCTGGCGCCGCCCTTGGCCTGCTCCCACTCGTCCTCGATGAAGACGCCGGTGTAGAAGTTGATGCCGCCGCCGAGGACGCGCCACCAGTCCTCCTGCCGCCACATGACGCCCTTGGGCATGCCGGTGGTGCCGCCGGTGTAGATCATCATGATGTCGTCGGCGGAGCGCTCCTCGAAATCGCGCTCACCGTGCGAACCGGCCAGTGCCGCTTCGTATTCCACCGCGCCGGTCGGCAGCGGCAGGTCGGTGCCGTCCTCGACGGTGATGACGGACTTGATGGCCGGCACCTTCGGCAGCACATTGGCGACCTTGTCGCTGTAGCGGCGCTCGTGCAGCAGCGCGACCATATCCGAGTTCTCGAAGATGTACTGCAACTCGTTCTCAACGTAACGGTAGTTCACGTTGATCATCACGGCGCGCGCCTTGAAGATGGCCACCATGGCCTCGACGGCCTCGATGGTGTTGCGCGAGTACACGCCGACCTTGTCACCCGGCTTCACACCCTGTTCTTGCAGGTAGTGCGCCAATCGGTTGGCTCGATCCTCCAATTCGGCGTAGGTCACCGAACGCGAGTCGTCAACCAGTGCGACACGTTCCGGCATGAGGTCGATGGTGTGCTCGACGAGGTCCGCAATGTTGTAGCTCACAGGATCAAAATAGAACGTGTTCTTGTGTGTGACAAGCCACAAATCCCACTCAGTCGATGGACCGAATGTGCCCCCTGTCACACACAGTACAACCAAACCTACGATTCGATCAGCGGACGGAGCTGCTCGAACTGCGACACGTCCCGGACGCCGATGAGCATCATGGTGACCCCGGCCTGCTCCCACACCTTCAACTGCTCACGCACCTCGGCCTCGTTGCCGATGATGGTGGTGTCCAGGATCAGCTCGTCCGGAACCGCCGCGGCCGCTTCCGCTTTGCGACCGGACCGGAACAGCCGGGTGATCTCGTCGACCGCTTCGCCGTAGCCCATGCGGCGATAGACCTCGGCGTGGAAGTTGAGCTCCTCCGCGCCCATGCCGCCGATGTACAGCGCGCTGTAGGGCCGGATCGCGTCGAGCGCGGCCTTGCGATCGTCGGTCAGGATCACCTGGGCGGTGGCCGCGATCTCGAAGTCCTCGCGCGAACGCCGCGCGCCCGGCCGCGAGAAGCCCTCGTCGAGCCACTCGTTGTACATGTCCGCCAGCCGCGGCGTGTAGTAGATGGCCAGCCAGCCGTCGGCGATCTCCGCGGTCAGCGCCACATTCTTGGGACCCTCCGCGCCGAGCCAGATCGGCAGGTCCGCACGCAGCGGATGGGTGATCGGCTTGAGCGGCTTGCCCAATCCCGTTGCGCCCGCGCCATTGAACGGCAGCGGATAGGTCGGACCCGGGCTGGTCACCTTGGCCTCGCGGGCCAGCACCTGCCGCACGATCGAGACGTATTCGCGGGTGCGGGCGAGCGGTTTGGCGAAGGACTGCCCGTACCAGCCCTCGACCACCTGCGGGCCGGAGACGCCGAGGCCGAGAATGTGCCGTCCACCGCTGAGGTGGTCGAGGGTCAGCGCGGCCATGGCGGTGGCGGTCGGCGTGCGCGCCGACAGCTGGACCACGGAGGTGCCCAGGCGGACCCGGGTGGTGTCGGAGCCGTACCAGGCCAGCGGTGTGAACGCGTCCGACCCCCAGGATTCGGCGGTGAAAACGGCGTCGAAGCCGGACTCCTCGGCGGCCAGCACCAGCTCCCGATGATTGGCGGGCGGCTGCGCGCCCCAATACCCCAGTTGCAACCCAAAGCGCATTCTCGCGTTCCTTCCTAGAACATCGGGGGCCGGTCGGCAGGGCCGCAGCCGCAGCTCTTGCCACCATCACTAGAACCTGTTCTACTCGATCTCGTGACTCTGGGGAACACCGAAGTACTGTCCGCACCGCTGCGGATGCAATTCGACTACACCCGCTCCACCGGTCCGATCATCGGTCGCTTCCTCACGGAACTGCGATCCGGCAAGGTCGTCGGCGTGCGGGGTTCCGACGGGCGCGTGATCGTGCCGCCCGCGGAATTCGATCCGAAGACCAGCGAACCGCTCTCGGAGTTCGTCGAGGTCTCCGATGTCGGGACGGTCCAGACCTGGTCCTGGGTGGCCGAGCCGCTGCCCGGCCAGCCCTTCGACCGGCCCTTCGCCTACGCGCTCATCAAGCTGGACGGCGCGGACACCGCCATCCTGCACGCGGTGGATGTGGCCTCGCCCGAGGACATCTCGACCGGCCTGCGGGTGCGGGCGCGCTGGGCCGCCGAGCGGACCGGGCGCATCCAGGACATCGCCGCCTTCGAACCCGGCGAGACCTCCACCGCCCCAGCGCCTTCCGCGGACGCGGGCGAGACCATCACCGGCATCGTGACCCCGGTGGACTTCTCCATCAAGCACACCGCCGCCCCGCAGGAAGCCGTCTTCCTGAAGGGCCTCATGGAGGGCAAGCTGCTGGGCGCCCGCGCCCAGATGGACGGCAAGGTGTACTTCCCGCCGCGCGGCGCCGACCCGCGCGACGGCTCGCCGACCGATGACTTCGTCGAGGTGTCCGACACCGGCATCGTCACCACCTTCTGCATCGTGAACGTGCCGTTCATGGGTCAGTCCATCAAGCCCCCGTACGTCGCCGCCTACATCCTGTTGGACGGCACCGACATTCCGTTCCTGCACCTGGTGCTCGGCATCGAGGCGAACGAGGTCCGGATGGGCATGAGGGTCAAGGCCGTGTGGAAGCCGCGCGAGGAGTGGGGCCTGTCCATCGGCAATATCGACCACTTCCGGCCCACCGGCGAACCGGACGCCGACTACGACTCTTTCGCGCACCACCTGTAGAGAGGCGCTGAAATACCTTGAGCAGCAATGACATCGCGGTCATCGGGTTCGCCCACGCGCCGCACGTGCCGGAGACCTTCGGCACCACCAATGGCGTGGAGATGCTCGCGCCGTGCTTCCGGGAGCTGTACGCGAAGCTCGGCATCGGGGTCTCCGATATCGACTTCTGGTGCTCCGGATCCTCGGATTACCTTGCCGGACGCGCCTTCTCGTTCATCTCGGCCATCGACTCCATCGGCGCGGTGCCGCCGATCAACGAGTCGCACGTGGAAATGGACGCGGCCTGGGCGCTGTACGAGGCGTACGTGAAACTGCGCTCCGGACAGGCGAAGACGGCGCTGGTGTACGGCTTCGGCAAGTCCTCCGCCGGCACCCTGCGCCAGATCCTGAGCCTGCAAACCGACCCGTACCTGGTCGCGCCGCTGTGGCCGGACTCGGTATCCATGGCCGGACTGCAGGCCCGCGCGGGCCTGGACGCGGGCAAGTGGACCGAGGCCGATATGGCCGCGGTCGCCGCGCGCAGCACCGGCGGCGACGCCGACAAGCTGCTGGCCGAGGCGAAGGTCGCGGATCCGTTCCGCGCCCACGACATCGCGCCGATCACCGACGGCGCGGCCGCCATCGTGCTGGCCGTGGGCGATCGCGCCCGCGAGCTGTGCGAGCGCCCGGCCTGGCTGACCGGTATCGCCCACTACATCGACACCCCGGTCCTGGGTGCGCGCGATCTGACCGTGTCGGAGTCCGCGACCAAGGCCGCGAAGGCCGCGATCAACGGCGCCGGTGGCGATTTCGACGTCGCCGAGCTGCACGCCCAGTACAGCCACGAGGAGCTGATCCTGAAGCAGGCCATCGGCCTGAACGGGAACACCCGCATCAATCCCTCGGGCGGTCCGCTCGCGGGCAACCCGATGTTCGCGGCCGGACTCGAGCGCATCGGCTTCGCCGCCACCGAAATCTTCAATGGCAACGCGAATCGCGCACTGGCACACGCCAGTTCGGGTCCCGCGCTGCAGCAGAACCTGGTCGCCACCCTGGAGGCACGATGACCTTGCCAGCCGCTGTCCTGGGTACCGGACAGACTCATCACGTGACCAAACGGTCGGATGTCTCCATGGCGGGCATGGTCCGCGAGGCCATCGACCGGGCGCTGACGGACTCCGGCCTGACCATGGCCGATATCGACGCGGTCGTGGTCGGCAAGGCCCCCGACTTCTTCGAGGGCTCCATGATGCCGGAGCTGTTCCTCGCGGATGCGTTGGGCGCCACCGGAAAACCGCTGCTCCGGGTGCACACGGCCGGTTCGGTCGGCGGCTCCACCGGCGTCGTCGCCGCCAATCAGGTGCAGGCGGGCGTGCACCGGCGGGTGCTGGCCATCGCCTGGGAGAAGCAGTCCGAGTCCAACGCCATGTGGGCGCTGTCGAACCCCGTGCCGTTCACCAAGCCGGTCGGCGCGGGCGCGGGCGGCTACTTCGCGCCGCACGTGCGCGCCTACATCCGCCGCGCCAATGCGCCGCTGCACGTGGGCGCGATGGTCGCGGTGAAGGACCGCCGCAATGGCGCGCTGAATCCGTTCGCGCACCTGCACCAGCCCGATATCACCATGGAATCGGTGATGGCGTCCCAAATGCTGTGGGACCCCATCCGTTTCGACGAGACCTGCCCGTCCTCGGACGGCGCGTGCGCCATCGTCATCGGTGACGAGGCCTCGGCCAAGGCCGTGGAGGCGCAGGGCAAGAAGGTGGCGTGGATCCACGGCACCGCCATGCGCACCGAGCCGCTCGCCTACGCGGGACGCGACCAGGTGAATCCGCAGGCCGGACAGCACGCCGCCAAGGCGCTGTGGAAGCAGGCCGGGATCACCAACCCCCTCGAAGAGATCGACGCGGCCGAGATCTACGTCCCCTTCTCGTGGTTCGAGCCCATGTGGTTGGAGAACCTGGGCTTCATGCCCGAGGGCGAGGGCTGGAAGCTCACCGACGCCGGCGAGACCGCCATCGGCGGGAAGCTGCCGGTCAACCCGTCGGGCGGCGTGCTCTCCTCCAACCCGATCGGCGCCTCCGGCATGATCCGCTTCGCCGAGGCCGCCAAGCAGGTCATGGGCCGCGCGGGCGACTACCAGGTGGAGAACGCGCGCAAGGCGTTCGGCCACGCGTACGGCGGTGGGTCGCAGTACTTCTCGATGTGGGTCGTCGGGAGTGAGCAGCCGTGACCACCACCGTCGAACACCCGGCGCGGGTAGCGGGCGCGGCCTCCCAGGCCGCGGTCCGCGCCAAGGACAAGGACGCGTGGGTGGCGCTGTTCGCCGCCGACGGGATCGTGGAGGATCCGGTCGGGCCGTCGTTCTTCGATCCCGAAGGTGTGGGGCACCGCGGCGCGGAGGCCATTGCGGCGTTCTGGGACAAGGCGATTGCCCAGACCGAGTCCATCGAGTTCCTGTTCGACGACTCGTTCGCCTGCGGCCGTGAGGTGGCATTCACCGGCCGCATCCGCACCACCATGGGCGGCCACGTCATCGATGCGGAAGGCGTGTTCACCTACAAGGTCGACGAGGACGGGAAAATCCTGGCCCTGCGCGCCTTTTGGGAAACCGAGCGTGCGATGGCGACGATGAAGAAGGTCTAGACACACAAAGGAGGCGGGTGGCCGGATTATCCGGTCACCCGCCTTCTTTTGTGTCTCAGTGCTTTACGGGGCAGCCGCCCTTGTAGTCGACCTGGAATTCCTTGATGCCGTTGAGCCAACCCGACTGCAGGCGACGCGGGTCGCCGATCTTGCTGATATCCGGCATGTAATCGGCGATGGCGTTGAAGATGATCTCGATCTCCAGCCGCGCCAGGTTCGCGCCGATGCAGAAGTGCGCGCCGGTACCGCCGAAGGACAGGTGCGGGTTCGGGTCGCGCAGGATGTTGAAGGTGTACGGATCCTCGAACACCTCCTCGTCGAAGTTGGCCGAGCGGTACGACAGCACGACCCGCTGACCCTTCTTGATCTGCACGCCACTGACTTCCACGTCCTCGAGCGCGGTGCGCTGGAAGGAGCTGACCGGGGTGGCCCAGCGGATGATCTCGTCGGCGGCGGTCTTGGGCCGCTCCTTCTTGAAGAGCTCCCACTGGTCGGGGTGCTCCAGGAACGCGATCATGCCGTGCGTGGTCGCGTTTCGGGTGGTCTCGTTGCCCGCGACGGCCAGCATCATGACGAAGAAGCCGAACTCCTCCGGCAGCAGCGCCTCACCGTCCATATCGGCCTCGACGAGCTGAGTGGCGATGTCATTGGCCGGGCAGGCCCGCCGCGCCTCGGCCATTTGGTAGGAGTAGCCCAGGATCTCGGTGGACGCGACCACCGGATCGGCGTCGGATTCCGGATCGTCGTAGCTGGTCATGTCATTGGACCACTGGAACAGCTTCTTGCGATCGTCCTGCGGCACACCGATCAGTTCGGCGATGGCCTGCAGCGGCAGTTCGGCCGCCACCTGTTCCACGAAGTCGCCGGTGCCGGACTCGACCGCGGCCTTCACAATGGCTTCCGCGCGGGCGGTCAGCTCGGCGCGCAGGCCGTTGATGACGCGCGGGGTGAAGCCCTTGGAGATGATCTTGCGAAGCTTGGTGTGCTCCGGCGCGTCCTTGTTCAGCAGGACGAAGCGCTGCAGATCGATCTGCTCGCGGGTGATGTCGTCCTGGAACCGCGGGATGGCGGTGTTCTCGTAGGTGGAGAACACATCGTCGCGGCGGGAGACGGTCTTGACGTCCGCGTGCTTGGACAGCACCCAGAAGCCGTCGTCGGTGAAGCCGCCCTTCTGCGGATCCTTGGGATTCCACCAGATAGGGGCGCTGCGGCGCAGTTCGGCTAGTTCTTCCACCGGCACCCGGTGCGCCCACATCTCCGGGTCGGTGACATCGAATCCATCCGGCACTCCGGGCCGGGCTGCAGTGTCCACCACCAGCAGTCTCCTTTGACCAACTGAAACACGTTCTACCGCTATTGAAGCATAGGAGGTAAAACAAGAGAAGGGACTAGGTAATAGTCCGGAACAGGCTTACGTTACTGGTTGTGAACTCGTTGCAGTTCTAATCCGGAAGGACAGACATGGGTACTCCCGTCATCGTCGAGGCCGCGCGCACGCCCATCGGCAAGCGCAACGGCTGGCTCGCCGGCCTGCACGCCGCCGAGCTGTTGGGTGCGGCGCAGCAGGGCGTGCTCGAACGCGCGGAACTGGATCCCGCACTGGTCGAACAGGTCATCGGCGGCTGCGTCATGCAGGTGGGCGAGCAGGGCAACAATGTCACCCGCACCGCCTGGCTGCACGCGGGGCTGCCGTGGCAGACCGGTGCGGTCACCATCGACAACCAGTGCGGTTCGGCGCAGCAGGCCACCGGCTTGGTGGCCGGGCTCATCGCCACCGGCGCCATCGAGATCGGCATGTCCTGCGGCCTCGAGTCCATGAGCCATGTTCCATTGGGCGCCAACGTCGGAACGCACGCGGGCCCGCGCCGCCCCGCGTCCTGGAACATCGATATGCCCAACCAGTTCGAGGCGGCCGAGCGAATCGCCAAGCGGCGCGGTATCACTCGCGACGACGTCGACGCGCTGGGCGAGCGCTCGCAGCGGCTGGCCGCGCAGGCGTGGGCCGAGGGCCGCTTCGACCGCGAGGTGCTGACCATCAAGAACGCACCCCAGGTCGACAAGGAGGGCAACCTCACCGGCGAGTTCGCCGACATCAGCAAGGACCAGGGCCTGCGCGAGACCACCCGCGAGGGCCTGGCGAAGCTGAAGCCGGTGCTGGAGGGCGGAATTCACACCGCTGGCACCTCCTCGCAGATCTCCGACGGCGCGTCCGCGGTGCTGCTGATGGACGAAAAGGCCGCGCAGCGTGAGGGATTGCGCCCGCGCGCCCGCATCGTGGCGCAGGCCCTCGTCGGCGGCGAGCCCGAATTCCATCTGGACGGTCCGGTTCAGGCGTGTGAGCGACTGCTCGAGCGCTCCGGCATGAGCATGTCCGACATCGATTTGTTCGAGATCAACGAGGCTTTCGCGTCGGTGGTGCTGTCCTGGGCCTCGGTGCACAAGCCCGACTTCGATCGGGTGAACGTCAACGGCGGCGCCATCGCCATCGGCCACCCCGTCGGCAGCACCGGAACCCGCTTGATCACAACGGCTTTGCACGAGCTGGAGCGCTCGGACAAGACCACCGCCATGATCCTGATGTGCTGCGGCGGCGCGCTCGCGACGGGCACGATCATCGAACGGATCTAGTCTCTCAATGATTTTCGGCCAGGTTGAACGTTCATCCGTCCCGGCGTGAAACGTGGCGTACGCCACACAAACTTCGGTACAGACAAGAAGATGAGACGTCAGCTATCTTATGGCTACCCGAGGCCCGTCCGGGAAGACCCTCGCGACGGGCCAGAACCGGGGCTCTTAAGCGCTCGGCAAGAACCGTAGCGTTGGCCCGCAAACGCCCAAGCCACAGCGGGTGAACCGGATCACCGCCTAGAAGCTTCAAGGAAATCACGAATCAGGCGTAGGTTTTCAGTTACTGAGCCGCTAATATCAATGATACGTATCCGAGATAACGACTGTTAGTACAGCGAAGGGAATTGGGCGGCTCACAATGGCTGATTTCGCGGCGCGGCTGAACAAGCTGTTCGAAACCGTGCATCCCCCGGGGCGTAAGCCGCACACGAACGCAGAGGTGGCGGCTGCCTTGACGGCCTCCGGCCATCCGATCTCGAAACCGTATCTGTCGCAGTTGCGGTCGGGACAGCGCACGAACCCGTCGGATGAGACGGTGGCTGCTCTGGCAAAGTTCTTCAAGGTCAAACCGGACTACTTCTTCAACGACATCTACGCGGCGAAGATCGATCACGATCTCGAGCTGCTGTCCCAGCTGCAGGGCTATGGACTCCGTCGTCTGTCGAGTAGGGCGTTCGACCTGTCCGAAGAATCTCAGAACCTACTCACCTCTATGGCGGAGAAGTTGCGGGCCAGCGAAGGTCTGCCCGAAATTCCTCCGGACGGCACGGAATAGGCACTGCCACAGAGCAACACAGTGCGGCTGTCTCGGAGGCCGCACTGTGTTGGTTTGTTACAGGGCTTCCTTCAGACCTGACATAGGCCGGGTCGCCGGTGACGCTTGCAGGGCGGCACCGGTGTCCAGGCGGACCAATTCGGTCCGAGTGAAGGATGTTGCACCGGTCTCAGCGTGCTGAGGTCATGTGGCGTAGACCCCTGCGCTGGTGCATTATGCACAAACCTGGCATATCGCTGCCCGGGCGTTCCCGGACGGACGAGTGGGTTTGTTTGTGCACTATGTCGTTTTGTGCACTGTGAGTGTTTCGCCCCCAATGCACCATCTGCGACAAGCAAGATGACAACTACATGTGACAAGTAAGTCCCGTACCACGCACGGCGGGTTCGATGAGACGAAACCTCGGATACGAAGTCTCCTCGAGAAGGCCCGACGGAATGCCACGCCCTTGGCAATCACGCGAGGTACGGGACTTGCTCATTTGCGACAAGATCACATTTACGTCAGTGATCTTCGCGTGATCAACTTCGGGAGCGCTCGACAGGTATTACGGAGAGCTTCCGGATGGTAATGGCTGGGTAAATGTCTACGCCGTGCCGAGCCCCTCTACTACCGCTGTGCCGAACCCCGGATCGCGGTCGGGGCGCCCGCGCCGGCGGCGGCATCGTAGGCCCGGGCGATCGCCTGCACCCAGCCGCGCGGACTCACACCCGCGGGCGGCGAGATCCAGCGACCGTCGATCACCACCTCGCCGAACGGATTCCGCGCCCAGTCGGCCACCCGCTGCGCGCGCTCGGCCACCGAGACCGGCGGCGCACCCGCCGCGGCCAGCTCCACACCGCCGCCGGACTGCAGGTAGAGCGCGTCCATGATCTGCGCGACCTGGTCGGAGGCCTTGAGCTGGGTGCCCGATCCGGTCTGCTCGTGCGCCACCACCTCCGGGAAGCGGGCGATCAGCACCCGGTGCAGGGTGCGAATCTGCTTGAGCAGCACCCGCGCTCGCCACCACAGCTCGATCACGATCCAGACCGCGCCCATGGCGATCAGCATGGCGGCCAGCTGCCACACCGGCCAGAACCAGCCCTCGTGTTCGGGTTTCGGCATCGGCTCGCCCCGCGCCAGGCGGCGGATCGACAGGGCCGCGAGCACGCCGACCACGAAGGTGCCCGCGGTGTAGAGCGCGATGCCGCGGCCCAGGGTGGTCCAATCCAGGTTGCGCACACCGGTGATCACGATGAACACGCATTCCAGCAGCACGATCGCCCAGCCGAAGGTGATGGACCAGAGCAGGGTCAGGATCATGGCGATCGCGCCGCCCGCGTAGATCATCCAGCCGATCTGGCGCAGGTTCCGGCGCGACACCACCGGCCAGGCGGCGGCCGCTACCACCGAGGTGGCGGTCGCGAACATGATCCACGCCGCGGTCACCACCCGATCGCCGAGCCAGTTCCCGTGCACTCCCCCGGGCGCGAGATGGTCAACGGCCACACCGATTTCGGGCACGCCGACCGTCACAGCCAACGCGACCGCGGCCACCGCGATCACGATCGCCACGCGTGCGGTGGTCGCCGGTTTGACCAGCACGCGCCCTACGCGTGCACCCGAGGCCATCCAGACCAACATGGCCACCAACCAGAAAGTCATCCGAGTGCCTCATCGAATCGAAGGACCGAGACGCCCGCGCCCCGGCTGTGGAACACCCGCAGTCGAGTCATGAGCATGCTCGCGAAGGTCTCCGCCTCCCACTCGCACTGCTCGTCGTCGCCCAGGTCGACCGCCTTCTGATGCGCGCGCTGGCTGAGCATGTAGGCGATGAGATCGTCGCTGGCCTCCAGCACCACCTCGGTCGCGGCCTCGCCCGGATGGTCGAAGACGATGTGGCCCAGTTCGTGGGCGAGGGTGTGCTCGCGGCTGGGCAGCGCCTGCGCGAGCACGATCACATCGCGGTCCGGATAGCTGCGGCGCTGGCCGCAGACGCCCGGACCCAGTTGGGCACTGGCGATCTCGATGGGCCGCCGCCGCTCCGCGGAGATGGCCAGCACCACCTCGTCCAGATCGGTGGCGTCGAAATCGGCGGCCACCGCGCACACCGCGTCCACCGCGGCGGCCACCCGGCGGTAGGACCCGATGCTATGAGCCTTGCTCTCGGTCATCGCGGTCCCCTCACGCCCTCGGTCCGAAGAATGCGGCGCGGGCGGCATCGATGCGCCCCTGCGCGGCGGACGCGCTCTGGAAGCTCACCGCGCCCGAACCCGTGCCGGCCAGCGCCATGGCGATCAGCCCGCCGATCACCGACAGCGGCTTCCACGGCGGCAGCGGGGTGTTGTTCGAGGTGGGC